>DATDOJ010000417.1:0-7326 GCA_035293345.1 Bacteroidia bacterium | reverse complement strand
ACTCTTCTGCCCGAATGAAGCGCCTGGTTTAGCTGAATGTTATGGCTATGCTTTTGAAACGCTCTACGAAAAATATGAGAAGGAAGGACGCGCCCGCAAAACGGTGAAAGCGCAGGAACTCTGGTTCGCCATTCTTGAATCGCAGATTGAAACAGGAACACCTTACATGCTTTACAAAGATGCATGCAATGAAAAATCAAATCAGAAAAATCTTGGCACGATTAAGTCATCCAACCTCTGCACCGAAATTGTGGAGTACACTGCGCCCGATGAAATTGCTGTATGTAATCTCGCTTCCATCGCCTTGCCGCGTTTTGTGATAGACGGAAAATTCGACCATCACAAATTATTCGACATCACTTATGCCATCACAAAAAATCTGAACAAGATTATTGACGTCAATTATTATCCCGTTGAAGAAGCAAGACGTTCAAACATGCGCCACCGCCCCATAGGCATCGGTGTGCAGGGGCTTGCTGACGCATTCATTCTGCTTCGCATGCCTTTTGACTCCGACAGCGCTCGTGAATTAAACCGAGATATTTTTGAAACGATTTATTATGCAGCGCTCACTGCGTCAAAGGACTTGGCGAAGCAATTTGGTCCGTATGAAACATACCAGGGCTCGCCTGTTTCGCAGGGCATCTTCCAATATGATATGTGGAATGTGACTCCGTCATCGCGCTGGGAGTGGGATGTTTTGAAAGAAGAAGTGAAACAATATGGAGTGCGCAACTCGCTGCTGCTTGCACCGATGCCCACCGCAAGCACCTCCCAGATTCTCGGAAACAATGAGTGCATCGAGCCATATACATCAAACATTTACACACGCAGAGTTTTGAGCGGAGAATTTATTGTAGTCAATAAACATCTTCTCAAAGATTTGGTGCGCCTCGGAATCTGGAATGAAGGACTGAAAAATAAAATCATCATGGCAAACGGTTCCGTTCAAGACATTGATGAAATTCCGCAGGACATCAAAGACATTTACAAAACCGTTTGGGAAATCAAGCAGCGCCACCTTATTGACATGGCTGCCGACCGAGGAGCGTTCATTGACCAGAGTCAGTCATTGAATCTTTTCATACAGGATGCCAACTTCGCCAAACTCACCAGCATGCACTTCTACGCATGGAAGAAAGGATTGAAGACAGGCATGTATTATCTCCGCACCAAAGCCGCCACCGATGCCATCAAGTTTTCGGTTGAAAAACATCACATACCGAAAGAAATGGTTTTGGCTGAAGTTGAAACCACTAACGCTGTCAGCAATGGCAACGGCAATGGAACCGAGGTGATGACAGAAAAAGAAATTGCCATGTCAGAAATTTCCTGCTCCATTGACAATCCGGACGATTGCATTGCCTGCGGAAGCTGAAAAAAAATACCGCGCCAACGGGTTTCCCGGCACCTGCTTTAACCGTAAGTGACCCCTGCCATATATGTATGGCACCCCTGCCTTGTATGTAAGACACCCCTTCGGTATATGCAGGGCACCCCTGCCTTGTATGTAAGACACCCCTTCGGTATATGCAGAGCACCCCTCCCTTGCATGCGCGGTACCCCTGCCTAACATCTTCGGCACCCCTCCCTAACACGTTAGGTACCCCTCCCTAACACGTTAGGTACCCCTCCCATACATGTAAGGCACCCCTCCCTAAAACATTAAAAACCCATTAATTTTAATAAAAACGGATAAACCTGTCATTAAAAAGACAGGCATCAGGTCAGGCAAATTCAATAGGCACAAAAAAGCAAAAGCCCCCGAAAATTCCAGGGGCTTCTCTTATTAAACTCTAAAGAATTAATAAAGTGCTCTTACCACGCCAGGAGGCGTAATCAGCACCCATTTGTCGCAAACATTAGTGATTTGACCGCTGATATTGCTTCCGAAATCGAGGTGGCGCGTTGGATGCCCCGAACGGGTATGGTCGAGCGTGCCGATAAAGAAAGGATAATGTCCGTTGGAGGAACATGCTCCGAAGTCACGAATCAACTGGCTGGTTATATTAACCGTGATTGATTCTGTAACGTTGTTATATGTTCTGGTTCCTGATGCGCTTCCGGTGATTCCGACTCTTGCCATCGGCCAATTAATCGGGATAGTATCCTGATTAGGGAAGTTGATAAAATCACTTGCAGGGCAAACCGTGCTGGTGTTCAGCAATTCTTTTATCCGGTCGCAATTCCAGGCAATGACAGCACCCGATGGCCTGATGATGCTGATGTCGGCAGTGATGTGCCATTTTTCATTTTCAGTCATCGGGTCATAACCAACAGGAATGCCGCCATGCGTAATGTTGGTAATGGTTTTGTTGATGATGTTCACCTGGTTTCCGTAAACCACATAGTTGTTCGAAGTAACGGTGCAGGTAAATCCCGGGTCGCGGTAGTGGCGTGAACCAGGGGGAGAAGCGGAATAATTGAAGATAAGAACACCGCTGCGTGCAGGGCAGTTGAAAGTAACCGTTACAATATGGTTTATTGTATCGTGAGTAACTGTTGCACAAGCCAAGAGTGATGATGCATCCTCAACTCTGAAACCGCTGAGCGAATTTTTGCCATCGGCTGCCTGGCTGCCGATATCAATAATGTCACTCGATGTATGCTCGGCAAATGAGTTGTCTTCAGCGGCTGAAGTATCGGTGTCAATTTCTTCTTTATTGTCTTTCTTGCAACCTGCAAGCACTGCTGCAACAAGCGATGCTGCGAACAGCGATTTGAATACGAACTTTTTCATGGGATTAGGTTTTAAGTTTTTTTTATTTATGTCTCTTTGATATGCGTCAGGGAAAAGGGTTTAACGTGGGTGAAAAATTTTTGTTTAAAAGTTTGTTGGTAAGTAGAAATACAATTAAAAGGTATTCCCTGCGTTAAAAAATACTTTTGAGCGAAACATATAATTGGGAAATAGAAAATAGAAATTGTATATTTTGAGAACAAGAGAAATATTTTTTGGTATTTTCTGGACCCTTGCGCTGACATTTTATTCTGCTTCAGCGCAGAGAACTTATATCTATCTTGACCCTGAACTGTCATACAAAACAGGATTAGAGCTTTTCGAAAAGCAGAAGTACGCAGCAGCGCAAAGGGAATTTGCCAACGCACTTGAATCTCCGGAGCGATTGCCTGTGAACACGATGGCAGAGGCCGAATATTATCATGCCGTTTGTGCCATGGAGTTGTATAACAAGGACGCTGAATATCTTCTCTTAAAATTTACGGAATATCACAAGGAAAGCCCGCGCGTGAACATGGCACGTTTTCAACTGGGAAAATTATTTTACAGGAATAAAAATTACAAACGCGCAGCACTGTACTTTGCCGAAACAGAGATAAAGGATTTCAGTGAAGATGATTTGGCGGAGTATCATTTCAAAAACGGTTACGCCAATTACAACTTCAACGAATTCGAAAAGGCAACAAAAGCATTTGCGGAAATAAAAGACAAGAACACAAAATATTCTGCTGCTGCGAATTATTACTACTGCCACATTGCTTATCTGAATAAGAATTACGAAACCGCACTTCAGGGCTTTTTGAAATTAAGTTCGTCAGAAAATTTCGGTTCTGTTGTTCCGTTTTACATCGCACAGATTTATTTTCTCCAAAGTAAATACGATGAGTTGATTCAGTATGCCGTTCCCATGCTCGATTCGGGCACAACAAAAAACCGTGCTGAAATGCTGCGCATGGTTGCCGAAGCATATTACAGGAAAGGAATATATGACAAGGCGATTCCGAATTTTGAAGAATACATTTCTCTGTCACCCAACACGAACCGGATGGATTTATACCAGCTTGCTTTTTGTTATTACAAAACAAGCGACTGTAAAAAGGCAACAGAAAATTTTAAAAAAGTAACTGACCTGAATGATTCACTGTCACAAAACGCATACTATCATCTTGCCGATTGTTTTGTTAAACTGAATAACAAGAGCAGTGCGCGTAGTGCTTTTCTTTCTGCTTCAAAAACAAGTTACGATGCGACAATCACCGAGGATGCCATGTTCAGCTACGCAAAGCTCACGTATGAAACATCGCTTCAACCCTCAGCGATTGATGCTTTCAGAAATTTCATCAAGACCTATCCCGAATCGCGGCACATTGACGAAGCCAACGAAATGCTTGTTGTCATTTTCACTACGACAAAAAATTATCGCGATGCGCTCGTGGTGATTGAAACAATCAAAAATAAAAGTCCACGTATCAAGATGGCTTACCAGAAGTCGGCATACTTCCGCGGGGTGGAACTTTTTAATGACAATAAAACCACGGAGACAATTGAACTTTTCAATGTAGCAATCAAAGAACCTTCCGATGCCACGATTTGCGCGCTCGCGTTGTACTGGAAAGCCGAAGCGCAATACAGGCAAAATAATTTTGACGATGCGATAAAAACATATTCTGATTTTATTTTCACACCGCAGGCAGTTTCGTTCAGCATCTACAACGTTGCTAACTACAATCTTGGTTATTGTTATTTCAAGAAAGAGAATTATTCAGATGCACTGGTCTGGTTCAGAAAATATATCCGCGAGAAAACGAAAGGCGATGAAGCGCGTTACAACGATGCATTGCTGCGGATTGCCGATGCATTCTTCGTGCAGAAAGATTATTATAACGCCATGGACTATTACGATAAAGCGGTAGGTGAAAAAGCGAAGTCGACTGACTACGCATATTTTCAGAAGGGCGTAATCCAGGGATTATTGTCGAAGAACAAAGAGAAGATTGCAACGCTGCAAAATATTCTGAGCAAATATTCTTCATCGCCATATTTTGATGATGCGATGTATGAAACGGGCTTTGCATATTTTCAGACGGGCAATGCAACTGAAGCGTTGAATCATTACAAAAAAATTGTCAGTGATTATCCGCAGAGCAGTTATGTAAAGAAGGCGCTGCTCGGTGAAGGATTGGTTTACTACAACAACAAAGAAGATGATTTGGCGCTGCAGACATACAAGCGGGTGGTCACGCAATATCCGGCAAGCCCTGAAGCGAAAGAAGCGCTGGCTCAGATTGAAAATCTTTATGTGAAGCTGAACAAGGTGGATGAATATCTTGCTTACGCGAAAACAATTCCGTCACTAAGTATCACCAGCGGGAAGCAGGACACGCTTACCTATCAGTCAGCAGAATTGCGCTACACGAAAGGAGAATGTGACAAAGCGATTACGGAATTTGACAATTATCTTTCAAAGTATCCACAGGGAAGTTTTGTCCTCAACTCAAATTTCTACCGTGCACAGTGTTTGTATCAGCAGCAGAAATTTGATGCTGCATTACAGGGATTTGAAGTAGTGCTGAGTTCTCCTAACAGCCCCCTCACAGAAAAATCTTTACTGCACAGTGCAACCATTTACTTCAGGGATAAGAAAGATTATGCTCATGCGCTTGAAACATATTCCCGACTGGAGACATCAGCCGACTTTCCTGAGAACATCACCACTGCTATTGCGGGACAAATGCGCTGTCACTTTTTAATGCAGCATTACGCTGAGGCAATTGCGTTTGCACAAAAGGTCTTGCAGGCAGACAACGCTTCTCCTGAATTGCAAAATGAAGCACATCTCATCCACGGAAAATCTTCCTTTAACATGAATGACTTAACCACCGCGCAAACCCAGCTTACATTTCTTTCCAAGCTGCCGGGCAGTGCTGCAGTAGCAGAAGCAAAATATCTTCTCGCCATTATTCAGTACATACTGAACAATTACAAAGAGAGCCAGAAAATTTGTTTTGAAATCGTAAACCAGATTCCTGCCTATGATTACTGGGTTGCCAAAGGATTCATTCTGCTCGGTGATAATTACCTTGCACTGAAAGACACATTCCAGGCGAAGGAAACGTACAAGAGCATCGTTGACAATTACGAGCGAGTTCCATCCGATCCCGATGATTTACGGGCGATTGCTTCAGAGAAAATGAGTGTACTGATTCCAAAGCCTGCCGAGATAAAAGCACCCCAAGAAATCAAAGAAGAAGAACAGGAGGAGATAAAATGAAAATTGAACAATGGAAATTGAATATTGAGAATTTGATTTGGAGGGAATTTCCTCTTTGCTTTATTGCTTTATTGTTGTTCGCGCACACCACTGTTGTCATCGCGCAGAATAAGGATTTGGGCGAGCAACAATATGTAGTGGTGAAGGACTACAAGCCTGTGCTTGCAGAGTATTTCAAGATTTCGAATACGCCTGAGAAAGACACTTCAGCCTCAACCCCGCCTGCACTTTCTTATTCCATCTCTTCGCATCCTGCGAATACTGCGCTCGAAATTTCTCCCGTAAAGCCAGTAAAAATAAAAGATGAAGCGCTTCCGAAACTTTATCACGCGCTGGCAAAAGCAGGAGTGGGCAATTACGCAACAACTTACGGAGAGTTGTTTGTCAACAGCAAACGCTCAAAAAATTCTTCGCTCGGATTTCATTATAAACATTTTTCAGCTTCACCCGAACTGAAGGGAGTAGGTGCAGGCAGCTTCAGCGACAACTTTGCATCGCTCTACGGCAAACTTTTTATCGACCGTAATGTCTTCTCAGCTGATTTGAATTATAACCGAAACGTAGTGCATTACTACGGTTATCCTAAGGAAATTCTTGGAGGAATTCCGCAAGACATGACCAAACAGCGTTTCGGGAATTTCAATATCGGTGTCGGGCTTGCAAGCAATAACTTGAACTCCAAAGAATACATTGACTACAGCGCACGCATTGAATACAACAACCTCTCGGATTTGTTTGAAACAACAGAAGATAATTTCCGGATAAAAGGCATGGCGGGCAAATATCTGCGCGACAAATATGTGGGCGTTGATACCTACTACGATTACAACCGTAACAATGCATTTAGTTACACCAAGAGCCACAGTGTTTTTTCTTTCAGTCCCTCAGCGCTGCTTGTAAATGACGGGAAGCTCAGGTTGAAAATTCGCACACGCCTTGATATTGATAATACATTTTCTTCATTCCTGCATTTTTACCCTTTGCTCTGGGAGGCAGCATATACCATTGGCGGAAACATCATCACCTTTCATGCATCGCTTGACGGAGGTATTCAAAAAAATACATTGCTTACCGTTACTAAAGTCAATCCATATATCGGTACGGAGAATTTTACAGATTTCTTCCCGAAATATTCCAATGTACAGGTTGATTTTCTCGGAGGCGTGAAAGGAAATTTCAACAACAAAGTATTTTTTGCTGCTGCTGCACGCTACCTCAACACAGAAAATTTACCCTTGTACATCAACAGTTCATTTGCCGGTGGAGTTCCAAGTATGAAAGTGGTTTATGATGATGTGACACAAACGCAGGTTCA
>DATDOJ010000416.1:0-5057 GCA_035293345.1 Bacteroidia bacterium | reverse complement strand
GCTGTAATAGTTAATCCAACCATTACTTGCGGTCTTGTAAAATATTCTATTCCTGTGAATACAGTAATAATAATAAGAGCGAGTAATGCCATCCCAACTAAAACACCTTTACTGCCAGGGATTGAATCAAAAATATCTTTTCTGTTTCCTTCAATCAAAATATAAATTGTATAAAGCACAGTAAATCCAAGGGAACATAATTCCCAATTTTTCCAAGTAGGTAAATTGCTTAAACAAAAAATTTTTGTGCAACCACCAACAAGGCAAAATATGAACAAAGTTAATGAAACCTTATTACTTTTTAGGTATTCCAGAATAAGGTGAGGAATGTCTGCAATTGTATATTCCTGATTATTTTCCATTGCTGTTTGAAAAAATTAGTCCGATAAAATATATAAATGAACTTAATAGAACACAAACTAAAATCGGATACCAAATGTAATTCGAATTCCAAATGACTGCGTAAATTCCAATTGCAATTCCTGCGGCTGCACCTACAATCATGCTTGTGTTTGCCCAAAATGCGGAAGGATGTTTTTTAAGAAATAAGATTCCGAAAATAAGAGGGAAGAAAGAAAGTTGTGCAGAATAAAATGCTAAAAGTAAGTTGATAAACAACTCGCCACCATTCGGAACTTTTTTGTCAAAGATTACAAATAACAAAATGCCAAAAAGAATTGCCGCCAATCCAAAAATTCTACCTGCGTTTGTAATTGTTTTGTAGTTGCTTCTGATTTCAGTTTCATTTTCACTGTCAAGTAATTTTCTTGTCTTGCCGTATGAATCGTAAACAAAAGTAAAGATGATACCGATTATGAATGAATCAACGGTTGAAAGCATGATTGCAAGAACACTTACGATAAAAGTGTAACCGAAAAATTCTTGTGCGATATTTCCAGAGTTGATTAGTTGTTTAGGAATGTCTATAAGCAAATCCTGAAAAGTGAAATGAGGGAGTGATGTTACTGTGAGTAAACCGAAGAAAAGAAAAATAATCCATGTGAATGGAGATTCAATTGCATAAATCAAAAGCCCTTTGCGAATATTTTGATGTAAACTTTCTGTATCGTTTGGAGTAGTGGGTTTAACTGCTAAAAGTCGTTGCCAATTGGTCAAGTCAACAAACTGCCAACATAACGGCAAAACCATAAGAGAAAGAAGTCCAGGAACTCCGAACCCTTCAACATTGATAAAGTTGGAAATAGAAATGTTGAAACCAGTTTGAAATAATTTATAAGTAGCAATGCCTAAAATTAAAACCATTAAAACTCCGATTGCAGAATTCAAAATCTGATTGATGAATTTGTTTGTCTTGTTTTCTTCTTCGCTGAATTTTATGAAGCGAAACTTTCGGTAGAATAAAACGATTGGAATGTAAATCAGAAGTATGAGTAAACTCAAAGACAAAGCACCTGAAATGTTTGAACTGTTTTTCAAAAGCAAATAAAAGAAATAAAGCATTAGCCCGAAAACACCGATGTAGGAAATAATAAGTTGAAGTTGGTCTGTCCGAATAGAACTTAACTGCCCACCGTAAGCGATGTAACAAAAAACAAAAAGTAGTGCGACAAGCACTACCAAATAAAAAATGTCTTTGTTTTCAATTATTGAAAGCAAAACTTTTGAACCGAAATAGGTTTCTGCTATCGCAAATCCAAGAAAGCCGATTATTGTCAAGTAAGAAGCAACAACACGAACACTTAAACCATATTGTCCGCCAAGAAATCCGTGAAGAGTCAAGTCCTGTCCGATAAATTGTTTGTAGCGGTTGAAGCAAAGAAAGAAAATGAAAATGCCAAGTCCCCAACAAATTGTATTGACTGCTGGAACAAAATAGAAATTTGATGCTCCCCAAAGTAGAAACGGATAAATAGTGCTTACCTGAAACGCATATGCAATAGACGAACTTGAAAAAGCTGTCACGCCAACTTTCTTGTAAGCAACAAAGAAGTCATCAGGGTGTGTCAAGTCCTTTCGGGCAACTGACAATGCTCCAATTACATAAATCAGAAGAGGGATCGCTATAACAATTATTCCTAGTATCATCTTTTTCTAAAAATATTTCATAAATGCTCAAAAGTAAAACAATTTTAATTAGGATTAATTAACAGATGCTCGATGATATAAAATCTTTCTGTGACTTTTCCACACCCTTGACTTGCAAAGAAATCCAGGGTATGCTATACTACCTAAGTAGATTATCAATTTAAGATTGTCCCATTGTCCCGAAAGGGATCAGACCGAAAGGTTCGATGCGAGCAATGGCTTTTGAGTGTTGCGTATTTCACTTCATCGTGTAGTATGTAATTGTCATGTCGTTGACATGGCACCCCCGACCGGGGGAATTGAGGGTACCCTCGGGTATCATTCACCAACAAGCCCACTGACTCGCATTGGTGGGCTTTTGGTTTATGAGATTACACGAGGCAATAAAAGAGTTTGTTGAACTGAAAAAGTTTAAAGGAGTCCGCTCACAAAAAACAGCGGTACGTTATGAAAGCACGCTGCGGATTTTTTGCCTGTGCATGCAAGACCCGCTTCTTGAAGACATTGAGTTCTCTCACATAATTTGGTATCTGAAAGAACTGGAACGCCTCGGTTGGAAACCAAACGGAATAAACTTAGTGGGACTTGCTTTGAAAAAGTTCTTTGAGTTCTGCCAACTCAGAAAATATCCTGTTGCCTTCAACGAAAATCTTATCCCTCTGAAAGAAAAAACTTTCAGCATACCGAGAGTGACAGATCTGGAGACATTCAAAAAACTGTTGAAGCAAATTCCTGAAGCTTCAAATCACGCCCATCATCACGCTCATCACATACGTAATCGCGCGATTTTACTGATGCTTTGGGACACCGGAGTACGGGTAGGAGAGTTGATGTCTCTTGATATTACAGACCTTGATTTGAAAAATCGTACTGCATTGATTAAAACTGAAAAGTCCAGAGGCAGAAGACCTGTCAGGCAGATTTTCTGGACGGCTGAAACGCATCAGCATCTTTTGAGATGGATTGAAAAACTAAAAGAGCTGCGAGCCAAATTCACTTTTAAAGACAGTGATGCTTTGTTTGTTTCCATTTCAAAATCTTCAACGCAACCTGTTCGTGGCTGCCGCTTGACACCGAGAGGAGTGGCAGAAGTAATGAGAATGCTTTCTAACCAGGCAGGGTTGCCCATCACTGCAAACGCTCACGGCATCCGTCATTCCATGGGAAGAGACACGGTGAAAACATTGCGCAGCAATTCTGCCGTGTCAAACATTCTCGGTCATTCCAACATTGAAAGCTCGTATATCTATACGATGATATGGGGCGATGAACTGAAAGAGCAGTGGCAGGAAGTTATGAATCACAGAGGGAATCCATTGGCTTCTCCACCAAGGCGTGCAGTAGGTTTTCCAAAGTTAAAGAACGAACCCAATACAGTTGTCAAGGGACAAATTCGCTCTGTTAAAATCAAAACCTCCTCTACAGCACGATGGGTGCGATCTTGAGAACCGGAGAAAAATAAAAATTCTATTTACAATAATTTTTTATTGTGGCGTATTCGCATTTCCACTTGACGAATGTATGCCAAGGTATTAGAATACCCCAGTACGTATCTTGAAAACTGAAAATTTACCAACGGCTTTTTTACATAGCGCATGAAATATTTTGTGCCTTATGCAAATAAGCCGGAGAGGTTTCTAACTCTAAACTATGATATAATCAGGAGATGATAAACACAACATTGCTGGGCTGGTACGATAATGAAATGGGGTACACGTCTACACTGGTGGAGCATGTTATTAGGACGGGAAGGATGATAAAGTAACGGTCGAAAAAAAGAAAAGAGAGTTCAGAAACCTCGTGCAGCGAAGCGAGGTTTTTTGTTTTGTGCATAGCGGCCTGTGGAATTCAAGGCAGAGATTTTAGGAATGGTTGGTATTGTCCCGAAATAAAAATTGGGATCGTTCTAAAAATGATTTTGGGATTGATGCGAGCAATGCCGGTCAATGAAAAACCAGGCATCCACAGACCGCTGTACGCAAACCAGCAGGTCGAAATATTATCAGTAAATAAAAATGGAAATGCAATTATTTAACATCTGTACGAAAAAGGACTACGAAAAAAACGGAGAGAAAAAAACAAAATGGTATAAAGTAGGAGTGATGAAAATAGCGGACAGCGGGAAAAAGTACATCAAGCTTTTTCAACAGCCGCACACCGAGTTTTTTGTCTTCGATAGAGATGAAGCTGTCCCGCAGGAAAGGGAAGCGGCTAATTAGTGCATTCTGATTTTATGCATACACGCACTACGTCCGTTCCCAATGCGCTGTTTGACATTTACCTCAGAGAATTAAACTCCGCGGAGTTAAAAGTTCTACTGGTAATCATCCGTCAGACGCTTGGCTGGACAGACAAGTATTCATTGCTTGGACGAAAAGAATGCGATTGGATTTCAGGTTCGCAACTGCAATCTAAAACCGGAAATTCAAGACGAGCGATTTCTTCGGCAGTTGAAACGCTTATCACAAAAGAGTTGATTGAAGTTACTGACGCAAGAGGAAATTTATTGAGCAGTCCTGAAAAAAGAAAAGGTAAATCAAAGTTATTTTTTCGCCTCACACCTACTCTGTTTTCTCCTGTGGAAAACGTGGGAAAAAAGCATTCGCATCTTTCTTTTATGGATTCTGCCAGTGCAAAATTTGCTCAGGACTTCAGCAAAAAAGTAACAGCACTTGCGCAAAAAATGCGCATGACAAAAGAAACTCTACAAAACTAACTCTTACAAAATTTTATTCTTAAGGAACAAAATTCAGGAGCAGTCAAAACATTATCAGCTAAGTAAAATACATGAATCAAAAAAACTCAATACCACAAAATATTAATCCTAACACTTTTCCATTTTCAGAAAAACAACTGGCAAAACTCAGATATGAGTTGGATGCTGTAGGGGGATTTGAAGAATTGATGTTTCAGAAAAAAGCGCTTGACAGAAAAATGGAAATGAAATTTATCCCTCAGTACCATGACGTTGAAAGCTACAAGGAAAAATTTCTGACAGGTGAATACGAATC
>DATDOJ010000415.1:0-5064 GCA_035293345.1 Bacteroidia bacterium | reverse complement strand
AACTTGTCGCAATTGCGCTGTGATGTCCAGCCGGAGTTAATATCTGCTTTGAGCGGGTCGGAGGGTCCGTACCACCGCCAGCTTGAGTTGGAAACATTTACTGTGGAGTCAATCCACTCAGCAAGAATGTATAAGTTATTGTCATCATAAGCTGCCTTTAAAGTAAGCCCCGGGTCAGTGCCATTACTGAAAGAGGTCAGCCCGTAATACGAACCGGTCATGTTAAGCAATCCATCAGAGTAAAGCTGATTGGTGCTTACATTCTGAGAATTTATTTTCAGATAATCAGCCGTTTTCCAATATGCTGAATTGATGGTTGAAGGAGGAGTTGCAACATGAATTGCTTCAAGCGTGGAAGTTTGTTCTGATGTCGGTGGCGGAGGCGGCTGGTAGAAATAATCCTTCTCGCATGCGTCCGTAACAATCATCAGTATGACTCCCAGAAAAATTTTGGTTACTTGATTTATCCTTTTCATACATCATTTATCAATCCGTTGTCAATATGATTACTTTAATTATTGCAAATGGTAAACTAACACAGGGTTAGTTTACCATTTATCTGTCAGACAAAATTAGTGATTCTTATAGAATTGGCAATTGACAGTGATTTCCATTTTATCAGCAACGGATGCTGACCATACTCCATACGTTTTGTTGTTTGCTGCTGTAATATTAGCAATACTGTCAGCGACTGTAGGCACAGGGAAGAATGGCTTCGTGGAAGCATTGTCCATAAAATCAGACCTGTAGAAAACGAAAGTGGTCGTAAACCCTGCTCTGAGTTTGTCATACGTTCCGTCATTATTGGAATCGAAATCTCTCATTCCATTGTATGATAAATTCGCATCAATATTTTTGGTGATGGGTGTTCCGTCAGGATAACCGCTGGGAGTACGATACCTGTTGAAAGTTAAAGTGCCGTGCAAAATATATCCCTCGTGAGTATCAACGGTTACCGAATTCACACGGAATTTGGCAGTGTCTGATAAATGGTCAACTAATGTTTTAGCTGAATCGAGGTAAACAATTCCCTGGTAGTTGAGTCCGCATTTGCCAAGTCCGTCCCTGCCCGGCTGTCCGGTATTGAAAGTAGAGGTCTGAACCCAGAAATTGCAGTCGGTTGCCGCAAGATTGGTTTCATCAAATTTAAATTTCGGGATGAAACCATACACGTTGAATCGGCCGGTGAGCATGGTAGCCGAGAAATCATAATATTTGGATTCCCACATAACATTGCTGTGGACGACATCAAAAGTCCAGGACGTATCAACGTTGGCAGTGCCCGGCACAAAAATTCCCGTGTCATTGGGGTCGAGGTAAATAATCGTAGTGTCGTGCATGGTGACTGTTACCGTTTCTGTTTCCTTTTTGCATTGAGTAAATAAACTCAAGCTCGCCATCATGATAAAGATAAGGGCGGTAAATACTCCGTTGTTTTTCTTAATTGGTTTCATTTTGTTTTGGTTTTTAAGGTTAGTTTAATTTTGGTTTTTATTTATTGTTTGTTGGTAATGTCTTGTGATTATTTTCACGGTGTAAAAGTGTGGCAGGCGGATGCGCTTAGGAATGACATCGGTCAGGGTGAAAGATGATTTTTCTCAACTTCCGGTAAATATTTTTTACTCTTCTCCGGATGATAAATAAAAAAATGAAAAAAATTTTTCAGCAATAGCTGATGTTGCAAATGATTGTGCTGCGCACAAAAAAACTGCCGCTTTGTATGACGGATTTTTATTTTCGTTAAGAGAAATTAAATCAAACATGGATTAGGGCAAAAGTTTTCTTCGCGCTCCTGCCTGCGATGATGGCTGTGCCGGTGAATGGTTGTGTTCTGCAGCCGGGGCGCAATGCTTCAGCGGGATTCATGCTGTTAATGGCAAAGCCGGCTTGCACCCGAGGCATCCAGCGAACAACGAAGGTTTACCTCCGGGCAACGGCTTTGTAAGCTTGGTTTGTGCATATTCTAAGTTGGTTGGTGCACAAACTAATCTGGTTTGTACACATTCTAACTTGGTTGGTACACAAACTAACCTGATTTGTACACATTCTAACTTGGTTGGTACACAAACTAACCTGGTTTGTACACATTCTAACTTGGTTGGTAAACAAACTAAACTGGTTTGTACACATTCTAACTTGGTTGGTACACAAACTAAACTGGTTTGTACACATTCTAACTTGGTTGGTACACATGCAAACCTGAAATTTGGAAATACTAACTTAGAATTTGGAAATACTAAGTTGGAATTACGTAATTCTAAACCCACAAACAGCCAAAATATAATAAAAATGCCTTTTGGGGATGGAACTTCGATAGTTCACGGGGCGGAGTGTTTATTTCAGTTACTAAAGCGTTCGGTTCTGTTACTGTTCCATTCAAACCTATTACTGTTCCTTTCAAACCTATTACTGTTCCGTTCAATCCTGTTACTGTTCAGTTCAAACCTATTACTGTTCAGTTCAATCCTGTTACTGTTCTGTTCAAACCTGTTACTGTTCTGTTCAAACATGTTACTGTTCTGTTCGAACCTGTTACTGAATCGTTCAGCTCAGTTCGACATTTTCAAGAAGTCAAAGATTTTTTTTGTTTCGTCTTGTGTGAGGTTAGCACGAATCCGCATGTGCAAACTAAGAGTCGTCCATTGCTCATCGTTGAAATCAACGGGGGATGGATTGATGTGACAGCGAACACAGTTTTCGCCCCATAATTGCGCACCCGATTTATCGGCAATCGCTTGTGAAGTAGCACATCCTTGAAGGAACACGGCTGTTGTCACGACAGAAATTATCATTGCGATGGTCAGAGTTATTTTTTTCATGATGTATATTTTTAAATTTTTATAATCCTACTGCTAAATGAATGAACAACATATTTTCATCGGCAACGCTATGTGTGCCTGTCATGCTCCCCATGCCCGGCATCTCTTCCATTTCCTCTCTTTCTATGGTGGTCATCTGGTAGTTTATTTTTATCACGGTTCGCCATTCAATCCAGTAATTAAGACCGAGGACAATTTGGGATTGCTTGCTATGCCAGAGCGAACCTTCGGGCGTGTTGCACACAGAATAGCGTCCGGCTACTTCCAGGTTTTGCAGCACTTTATTAGTTGCCATTGCCGGGCGGTATGCTAACTGCGCATAATATGCCATGCTGTTATTGGTAAATGTATATCGGCTGGTATCTTCCGGATTAAAATAAGTGGCGTCACTGATATTTGAAAGCGTGTATTGTCCTTTAATATCGAGAATGCCTTTCAGCGGGCTGATAACTTTAACGAAGGATAAATCAACTGCTGCCAGCGATGCAGTGACGTCTTTATAATTCAAATCTTCATTAAGCGTGTCGCCCATAAAAGGTGATTCTTCTGCTCCGGGCATGGCATAATATCCGGAGAAACCAATTTCCAGGGATGAGTTCGACAAAGGCAAAATGCCGATGCGGGAGCCAATGGCTTTGTTGTTATTATTATCCGTTGCATTTTCAAACGACAACATTCCTGCTTCGTCCGGTTCTTCCATTCCATCTTTTATTCCGGGACCGTTGACAGCATACAACGAGTAGTTCATCTTTGACTTGCCCAGTTGCAATCCTCCCCGTATTTCAACACCGATATCCGATATTGGCGCAATACCGTCATGACCTACTCCCAGCGGCATGGTGACGAATTTATTTATCCATGAAGGATGGAATTTTTCAACGCAAGTGCCGAAGGGAATAAGAAACTTTCCTACTCTTACGACTAATCCTTTTGAAACAATTAATGAAGCATTGGCATATCCCAGATTAATACGAAATTGGTTTGCCATATATTCCATTTCAAGTTCACCTTCAAAAAGGAACCGGTCTCCTTGTCGCCATAACAGGAGAGGATTAAATGAAGTCATATTAAAATTTATATTTTCATCCGATGCTTCTAACCCGAACTGAGTAAAGCCGCGAACCATGAAATGTGTTTGCTCTTCACTCTTCAAAGATTTAATTTCATCTTTAAGGGTTTGAATCTGGTCTTGAATACTGTCCTGAGCGCAGGCAGCGCCAATGCCTAATGCAAAAATGCAAATTAGGATTAAGGATTTGGGATTAAGTATTTTAAATCCTAATTCCTTCCCGATAAAAATCGGGACTGAATTGTTTTTAGTTGTTTTCATAATATTATTTTTTATTACGGTTAAACGTTCTTAAATAATTTACCAATTGCCAACGCTGGGTTTCGGTGAGGATGGTTTTATATCCTGCCATAGGAGGGCGTCCCTCACTCATTTTCCAGAAAAGGACTCCATCGCTTTGCAACTGTGTTTTAGGCAATGTATAATTTGCAGGCCTGGGATTAAGCAACAGGCCTGCCGCACCATCGCCTTTGCCTTTCTCGCCATGGCACATGGCACACAGTTGTGTGAACAATTTCTTTCCTTCTTCTGTTGCTGCCCCTTTTCCTTTCAAGGGATTAACTAATTTATCGGCTTCTGGCGGGGTTTTCCATTCGTTACTGCCAAAATTATTTTTTGAAACAGAAAACCCGAATGCCATAATTATGGCAGCAGTCAGTATGACTGCTTTTATGATTTGTGTTTTCATTGCTAAAGATTTTGTTCTATGTAATTTCCATTTTAAATTAAAAGATGACGTGACTGGAGATGCCAGGTCTGGAAAAAAAATCCCACACTCACCTTGCAAGATGAAATAAGGGATTATGACATTCAATATCAAATCAGGAAAACCTGTATAAACGGAAGGGATACCAATATAAGGAGAGGCGGTGGTCTATAACAAATGAAACTTTCAAATTCAAACCTTTTTCTAAAAACATTATAGATAATTTGTGGTATTATTGTAGTAAATTTAAACAAGGACTGTTCGAACTTGTTGGTTGGTCTGTAATCGTCTGATATAATTTTCCGGAATTGGTCTTGACAGCAAGGAACGCTACCAACAGAAGGATAGGAACGACTTTCACAAGTATCTTTTATGCCTTCCATTCCGCAGGTTGCTTTTCCATAACCTGACACAATTTTGAATTGCGCCAGATTGCCACCGCAGAAATGAAATGCAACGCCCACATTCAA
>DATDOJ010000414.1:0-3186 GCA_035293345.1 Bacteroidia bacterium | reverse complement strand
CAGAAGTCGAAGTTGTTCACTCCATTGCAGGATGTGAATATAGAATCATCGGAACCGGAATGCCCGGTAAGTATGAAACCACCATCTGCTGTGCGGCTAAATGCTGCTGCATTGTCATCATAGTTGCCGCCAATGCACCTCTGCCATACCATGTTACCGCTGCTGTCAGTTTTTACAAACCATGCATCCCCAAAGCCATGGTTGCCGCTTACATCTCCGTCATTTGATTTTGTGAAGATGCTGAAAATAAATCCGCCATCTGCCTCTTGTTCAACGGTCTGGATTTTTTCCTCTTCCGTTCCTCCAAGGCATTTGTGCCACAGAATATTTCCTGCACTGTCCAACCTGAAAACGAGCGCATCAAAATCACCGTGGCTGCCTAATGCATCGCCATCGTTCGAGAATGTAGTACCGGCAACAATGTATCCTCCATCAGGAGTTTGCTGAACCATTTTTGCTTCATCATCACCGGAGCCGCCAAAACATTTTTGCCAGATGAGTTCTCCTGCTGAATCGAGTTTCGTAATCCAGAAATCGGACTGCGCTCCTGCCACTCCGTGATTGCCGCTTACATCAAAATCATTTGACCAGGTGAATCCCGCAGCGATGTAACCGCTATCTGTTGTTGTGCGCACATCAAAAAATCCGTCACCGTAGGAACCGCCTCTGCATTTCTGCCAGAGGATATTTCCCGCGCTGTCTGTTTTCACAAGCCAGGCATCGCAATAAACTCCGAGCGACTGGTGAAGCCCGCTCACATCGCCATCGCTTGACCATGTGTAGCCGCAGGCGATATACCCACCGTCAGCGGTTTGGCGCACTACGCTTCCGAAATCATCATTGCTTCCGCCAAGACACTTTTGCCACTCGATGCAGCAGGTTTGTGAGAAAGAATTGAAAAAGCAAAAAGCAAAAGGCAAAAGGCAAACTATTTTCATTGAGTCAGCTTTTATTCAATTATCAATTTGCCGCTCCTGATTTCTTTCTTGCTTCTTATCCGTATCAAATAAACTCCTTTTGAAAGCGCTGACAGATTTAAAAACGATTGCCCTCTTGATGCAACAAGATTTGTTTCCAATACTCTCGCTCCAAGCACATCAATAATTTCACATTGAAGTTCATCCATTGTTTCAGGCAAAGTCAATTGAATGTTGCCATCGGAAGGGTTAGGAAAAATTCTAACGCCTGATGAAAAAATATTTTCGCCAATTCCAACTACAGGGCAAAAAACAATCATCATATCACGATACGCTGCTCCGATATTGTTGCCGTTCCTCCACTCTTTAATCAGAATTCCTACACTGTAATAACCCGGAGTTAACGGAGTATCCCAAACCAAATCGCCTGTGACTGCATTCATGCTGAAAGAATTACTCGCAGGCGGAAAGAAATATCCCGGAGCAGCGTAGCAGGGAATAATTTCGTAAGATAAACTGTCGCCATCGGGGTCAACTGCAACAGGATTGTGAATGAAGACAATATTTTGCGATGCGTTATCCAGCGGAACATAAGTGCATACCGGGGAATCATTTGATCCGGTGAAAGGATTTATTTGAAGAGTCATTTGCAGATACAAACTCACATTGGCTGAGTTAGGAATATTGACAATGCTGTCAATGCGGTTGAATACTTCAGCACTGATGACATAATTTCCCGCAGAAACATAGCTGTGCACTACCTGAACGACATGTTTCGCAACCGGTTCGCTGCAAAGATTGGCGACCGTTGAATCATTGGTTATTGAAGTTGTGTCAACATATCCGTCACCATAATGAATTACTATGGTCGAGTCACCTGGTGCAAAACGATAATAGATGTTTACGGTTATTTCAAAAGTCCTTGTCGGTGCATTAATTGTTCTGTATGTAATATCACCGGCAACAGCCTGCACTGCGCTTACAGAAAATGATGTTAAACAAAACATAACCCATAATATCAAAATGACTTTGAATATAAGTTTCATGTTGAAGAAGTTTTAGAATGTCGCATAACAAAAAAGCTGAACCCAAAGATAAGAGTTCAGCTTTTGATAAAGCGTGAATGAGGAATCAGATTTTTCCTTTTTGCAATACATCCTTAAGCACAGCGCTGATGCCTTTTTTATTGATGGTTCTTAAAGCGGAGGTTGATATTTTCAATGAAATCCATCCACCCATTTCGGGAAGGTAGAATTTCTTGACGTGAAGATTCGGGTTGAAACGCCTTTTGGTTTTGCGGTTCGAAAACGAAACGCTGTGACCGACCATCGCCTTTTTTCCTGTGAGTTCGCAGATACGTGACATGACTTTTTAATTTGAAAATTAGTTGATTTGAAAATTTGAAAATGGTTTTGAATTAATCTTCAATTGTCACATTTCCAAATCTTCAAATTGATTTTAGGGAGCGCAAATATACAATCTAAAATGAAATACAAAAATGCTTAAACATTGCCTAAAACGTCATGCTGATGCCTGCGCTGGGCAGAAACGGAAGCTGGTCAACGCGCTTGCCGGTGACGCGGTCAACGTAGAAAATATTCTGTCGGTCGTAGGTGTTGATGACACTCACATTGGCATCGAGCGTGCTGCGGTTCGAGAGGACGAAGGTGCGCTTCAGCGAGAAATCAAGGCGGTGATAATCGGGAAGCTGCCCTTTGTTGAGTTCACCGTAAATGATTCCGAGGTCACCGTTGGCTGTGGTGTAATCGGTGTTCAACCCATCGCGGAACGTGAGCAGTTCATAGAAGCCGGCTTGACGCGTAAAAGGAAATCCCGAGCCGTAGTTCCAGCGGGCATTTGCTTCCCAGTTAAGTTTCTTCCCGAACGTAAACGCAGCCACGAGATTCACATTGTGCCTGCGGTCGAAGTGAGGTGTGTAGTTCCTGACTCCGTCATACCTGTCAACATAGCCAAGCGAATAAACCGCCCATAAATAAATCCTGCGGTAGTCATACTTCAATAATAAGTCAGCTCCTTTCGAGATTCCGGTTTCGATGATGAAATCCTTCTTCAGCGCATCGGGCTTGCTGCTGTTGTTGCCGTTATCATCATAGAGTTTGTCGCGGTTGAGGTTTTCGAGCTGGGTGAAATCCTTGATGTACGCTTCGATGTTCAGCGATAAGTGCATGGGTAAATCAATTTCAATTCCTCCAATGGCATGATTGGCGCTTTGCAGCTTGCTCGTGACATCTTCACCGTTGAATTGCTC
>DATDOJ010000413.1:0-10186 GCA_035293345.1 Bacteroidia bacterium | reverse complement strand
AGCAAAACATCGCGTGATGATTTCACAAAATAATCAACTGTATCGGGCTCGCCAATGCCGAGGGCGAGGTCGCGCGTTTGGAAAGCCGTTTCCTTGTCGCGGTTGAGCTGGGCGCCTGACGCATCGCGTATTTTTGCCAACGTGGTTTTTGCCTGCATGTCGGCCATGTCGAGGGGGTTTAAAACAGAGCCCGCGCCATCGAGGACATGCTTGTCTAATATTCTTTGGGACAGACCGCCTAATTCCTGCGGGTTTTCGGAAATGGTAATACTGAAGTTTTGGTTTGACATGTTGATTTAGGATTAAGGATTTGGGATTTGGGATTTAGATTTATTGATTTACCCCGTTGGAAATCTTCCTATGGGATTTATTTATTTTTAGTTAAATTTTCAACTCCTGTCATCACTTTCGCTACTCCTGTCATCACTTTCACTACTCCTGTCATCACTATCGCTACTCCCGGCATCACTTTCGTTACTCCCGACATCACTATCGCTACTCCTGATATCACTTTCTCTGGTTTTCATGTCAGGAGTTCAGTATTTGATGACAGGAGAAGCGTTCGGAACGACAGGAGTTGTGTTCGGAACGCCCCGACCTGCGTTAGGAAGTCCCCGACTTGTGTTTTGAACCTGCGGACAAGTGTTTGGAACTTGCCTGAAATCGTTCTGATTAAGCATGCACTCATTGTGAGTATGATATATTATGTGTTCGCGATGCATTCATTCTTTATGTTTAGCCAACATAACGCCATTGAGAATCATCCTGAGAGTATCTCCGTCCTGATAAGGTTCTTTTTCTATATGATATTTTTTAGCATAGTTGAATGGCTCAATAACTTTCAGCGAACTGTCTCCCATAAAAAAAACTTTTACGCCTTTAATAGATTGCCCGGCACGTTTGATATATAGTTTATCATAATCAGGATCAGCGCGGTCTTCAATTTGTTTGATGTCTGCCAAGCCCTCTGCCTTAATTTCAATTTCAAATCCTGAAGATGATTTCCAGATGCCGATGAATGATTCCTTTTCTTTCGGAACGGGTCTTTTATTTAACTCACCGCATGAGCCGGCAGATAAGGCGAAACAAAATGAGAGCAGCCAAAAGCAAAACCAACGATTCTTTTTTGAACGCATCATAGAGTTTTTATTTTTAAAGAAATTCCTGCGGGGGTAACCCCAACAGTATTCAATTATTTTTTAACGGCTCTGTATTTTCTTACCGAAATGAAAGAGCGTGTTATGTATCCGAACGGGTAGCTCATGAAATGCACCAGCTTGGTAAAAGGCAAATAGGAAAAGAAGAGCAGCGCGGTGATGATGTGGAGTTTGTTGATGAGCGGAGCGCCCGCCATCAGCAAGGCATCGGGCTGCAGGCGCAAAATGCTTCCGAGCCACGGACCAGCCGCATACGCAACGCCAAAGGCAAGCTGCACAACCGATTGCCAGAGTCCGAACCCAGTGATGAGAATGAGGAAAACAAGAATCAGATAATCTTCGGTGTGGCTCATGGCTTTCACCTGCGGAATGATTATTCTTCTGACTAATGCCCAGATGATTCCGAACAACAAAAGTATTCCGCCACCCATGCCTGCCCAGCGGAAAATGTCAACCCATGTTGCCAGCGCGTAAGCGCCTCCGATTAACCCGATGATGTGGGCAAAGAATAAAACGATGATGCCCCAGTGCAAGGTGAGCGCGGCAGGACCGATGGAAGCGCGCCCGAAAAATCCTGTGGAGCGGGTGGTCCAGTAATAATCACCGCGCGAGCCCCAGTCCCACGTGCCGCGGTATCCGCTCATGATGCCGCTGAATCCGCGATAGATGATGCCTCCGAAAAACAACACGATGGCGATGTATGGCAATCCGATAAATAAGAAATTGTTCAACATGATGTTAGAGTTTAGGATTTGGAGTGTATACTCTGCATTTTATTCAACCATAATTTTATTCTCTGAAAAATTTTCTGCCGGTGTTGTTTTCTCTTTTGGAATTGCTGCTGACGGGCTGTCGAGTTTTATAATTCTTTCCAGCGCATCGAACAGATGGACGTAAGGTGTCTTGAGTTCTTCAAGGTGTTTGCGCAGGGGAGGCATATAAGGAAGCATGTATTCGCTGATGAATTTATTCCGGATTACATCGTTGCGCGCTTCGGTGGTGAGCGAAAGAAAATCAACCATCAGCGGAAGATAATCGGGCAGTTCGCTTCCGTTGATTGCCTGTTTGAAATGACCGTAGATTCCGCGTATGTCAATCATGTATTTATTCCTGTCGGAAACGCCCGCCCCCGCGCATGACTTGGGTTCTTCGAACGAATGGCTGCCGAGATAGAGGGAGCACTTCGGCTCCAGTTCGAACAGGTCAATGTATTCGGCTTCTGTAATCGGTTGAGAGCTGAGGAACCGCGCAAACATCATTGACGCTTCTTCATCGGTGCTCATGAGTCCTTCAATTAGTTCCTCCGCATTGCCGCGCGCTTCCGTCATATCCACATCCTGCGGGCTGCACCATAGTTCGGCAATGACTCCGTAAACATCCTGTAATATTTTGTTTTCCTGATTTTCCATTTTGCTTTTGGTTATTTATCTGTCACTCTTATGAAAATATTTAACTTTGTACTCTGAAAATTTATCTTAAACATGCAAACCACTTTTAGAATAAATGTAACGGACATCAACGAAAACTTTTTGAAAGTTCTCAGAGCTCTTTTGAAAAAAAACAAGAAGGCAGAAATCACCGTGCAGTCAGTGAGCGAATCATCGGCAACTGAGCGCGATGCTTCCCGGTTATATTGGGAAGAAATTGCAAGCCGGATAAAAAATGCCGAACTGGGAAAAAATCTTGTAAGCTTTTCGGAAGATGAGTTTGAAAATTTTTCAAATGAACTCTTAGCCCGCAGCAAGCGATGACGCAATTCAGTTTTACTGAAAAGGCGCTTGATGAATATGGTGAGTGGGCGAAAAACCATCCAAAGATATTTCAGCGAATACGAGAATTGCTGAGAGAGATAAAACAAACTCCTTTCAAAGGCACAGGGAAACCCGAACCGCTCAGGTACCAGTTCAAAGGATATTGGTCCAGGCGCATTGACGAAAAAAACCGTCTCATCTACAGAGTGGTTTCCCAAAATGAAATCCTGATTATTTCCTGCAAAGGTCATTACGATTAATTTTTTACTCGTACTCTTTCGAACCCGTGTGATAGGATTTGAAATAACTTTTCCTTCTCTTCATTGGCGACCAGGGAGTCATCATATCGAAGCCGGCAAAGCCGCGCTCGGTGTATGGGCTGATGTCTGCACTCTCGCGTTTTGTTGTTGGGACTACGAAGCGTTCGTTTAAGAAAGACAATGAAAGCGCTCTTGTAATTCCTATGGCATCTTCCTCTGTCAATCCGACTTTGTTGAGCACATCAACATTTGGTTTTTTATCTACACGAATGCTGCGCTGGTAATGCCGCACTGCTAACTGGCGCAGCAGTGATTTCTTAACCACCTCTTCGTTTCCTGCACCGAACATTGTGGAGAGATATGAAATAGGCAAACGGAATTTTTCCATCTCATCCAAACCGAGAAGGTGTTGCCCGTTGGATGGCTGAGCCATATCAAACACATCGGTGTCGGACGGAGAATCAATTCCCGCGCTGGTAATGATGGGCGCCAAAGGCGGAATATAAAACAAAGCAGGCAGCGTCCTGAACTCAGGGTGAAGCGGAAGCGCGAGTTCCCATTTCTTTACGAGTTTGTAAATGGGTGAACGTTGTGCCGCGTCAATCCAGTCATCGCTGATGCCGTTTTTCTTTGCCATCTCAATCACCCTTGCATCATTCGGGTCGAGAATAATTTCGCGCTGTGCCCACACGAGGTCTTTGTCGTCAGCAAGCGCGGCTTCCTGAACGCGTTCCATGTCATATAGAATCGGACCGAACGAACGAATCTTTCCGACACATGAATGGAAACACACAGGCGGCAAACCCGATTCAACACGCGGATAACAGAGAATACACTTTTCCATTTTCCCGCTCGCCCAGTTGTAGTAAGGTTTCTTATATGGGCATGATGAAATACAATAGCGCCAGTTGCGGCAGCGGTTCTGGTCAATGAGCACAATGCCGTCTTCTTCTCTTTTGTATGCCGCGCCCGAAGGACAAGCTCCAACACAACCGGGATTCAGGCAGTGATTGCAGATGCGCGGCAGATAGAAGTAGAAACAATCTCTGAACTTGAGCACTGCCTGCATTTCTGCACGGCTCATTTCTTTAAAGTTCACATCGTGTTGTCCGGTGATGTGTGTTCCGCCTGCATTGTCTTCCCAGTTCACGCCCCAGTTAATAGGCACATCTTTTTCCTCAGTCACCATTGATTTGGGACTTGCCACCGGCTGCTGCTTTTGCTGAGTTGAATTATGCAAATCATCATAAGAAAAAGTGTACACATCTCCGTCACCGTAATAATCTTTCATCTCCGGTGTGTGCGGATTGAAAAAAAGATTAGAGAGCATGTAGAATTTCCCACCATAGCGGAGCATGAGTTTATCTCCTTTCTTCACCCAGCCGCCTTTCCACAAATCCTGGTTTTCCCATTGCTTGGGATAACCGATGCCCGGTTTTGTTTCCACATTGTTCCACCACATATACTCTGCTCCTTCGCGGTTCGTCCACACATTTTTGCAGGCGACAGTGCAAGTATTACACCCGATGCACTTTTCCAGGTTGAAGGACATGCTTAATTGTGCTCTGACTTTCATAGTGTTCTTTTTTTATTCTGATGGTAATTTGTGCAATTCGCTTTCCTGGTAAACAGGTTTGTTATCGGAACCCAGCGGCATCTTGCGGATGATGACACCATGGTCGCGCTCCGATGGACTCGTTCCCCAGAAGTTGCTGTAATAAGAGAACTGTGCGTAGCCGCCAATCATGGTGTGCGGGTTCATCAATATCCGAGTTGTTGCATTGTTATTTCCTCCGCGCAAATCAGAGCGGTTATGTTTTTTCGCAAGAGGTGAGAACGGAATGTTAACATGACGCTCCACCTGGTGATAGGTGATTGCCATATCCCGCGGAACCTGCTGGCTCACTACCGCCCTCACCACTTCGATTCCGTTTTCACAATACATTTCCACCCAGTCGTTATCCTTTACATCAATTTCATCCGCATCATTCGGATTGAGCCACACCGTTGGTCCACCGCGCGACATGTGCATCATGGGCCAGTGGTCGCGGAACGAACTGTGGATTTGCCACTTCCCGTGCGGAGTTATAAAGCGGAACACTTTTGATTTCGGTCCGGCTTTGTCCGGTTTAATATCACCGATTGCTATCATGTCGAGAGGCGGTTTGTTGGTGGGCAGCCCTTCACCGAGTTCGCGGATGCCCTGGTGGTCGTAATAAATTTCCTGCCTCCCCGAAAGCGTGTGCCACGGCTTCAGCCGTTCCACATTCATTGTAAAAGGTCCGAACGTTCTTTGCTTGCCGTCTTTGTCGTGCAGCATGGCAGACCATTGCGGAGAGATGTGAATTCTCCGCGGCTGCGAAATGATGTCTTTGTAATGAACTTTTCTGCTTCTCACCGGGTCCACCATATCCGCCAGCGGCAAACCCACTTTCTTTTCCATTTCTTTAAAGAACATGTGAGATAGCCGTCCGTTGAGTTCGGGAGAAATCTGGCAAATGAGTTCGCATGCCTGTTCCGGTTTCTCAAAATAGACGCGCCCGTTTTTCACATCGAGCATTTCGTTGTGCTTCAGTTCTTCTTCTACAATCGGAGTGAGGTCAACGTATTGTCCCTTGGAGCCGTAGCCATGACCATGTGAATCGCACACGAGCGGTCCGAGAGAAACAAGCTGGTCATAAATCTTTGTGTAGTCCCTTTCCACGATTTGAATTTTCGGAAAAGTTTTTCCGGCAATGGCTTCACATTCTCCGTCTTTCCAATCCTTCACTTCTCCGTTGGGCTGCGACATCATTTCGGGACTATCCATCCACAGCGCGTTGAACACAACATCTTTCACCGGCTCGGGGAAATGTTTCTGCGCAAGCTCAGAGAATTTTTTCGCGATGAGCTTGAATGCCTCCCAGTCGTGCTTGGCTTCCCAAGGCGGCTGTGTTGCAGGCGTGAGCGGATGAACAAACGTGTGCATGTCGCCAAACGTCACATCATATTTTTCATACCAGAAGGCAGCAGGAAGAACAACGTCAGCATAGTTGGCAGATGAATCCATCCTGATGTTGAGGTTAATGAGCAAATCCAATTTGCCTGTTGCCGCTTCTTCGTGCCATTTTATTTCTTTCACCAAATCTTTTGCGGGTTCATCTTCCCACATCACATTGTGATGAGTGCCGAGTAAATGTTTGAGCGCCAATTCATGTCCGCGCATGCTTGTGCCAATGAGATTTCCGCGGTAAACTGTCAGGACTTTCAAATGGTTTTCGGGAGCGTCCACATCGTGAATCGCAAAATTGTATTTGTCTTCTTTGAATTGTTTAAGAATCCAGTCCTTCACCTCAGCATCTGTTTTGCATCCCGCACTCACCGCTTCTTTATAAATCTCCAACGGATTTTTCTTATCCACCTGAGGGAAGAAAGGCAGCCATCCCAACCGAACTGCAAGCGCATTCATGTCAGCCGCGTGATTATACTTAGGAAGTTTTTTTGCTCCCGATGCCCACTGCGTATCCAGTTCCATTCCGTCATAACGCCATTGCCCGGTTTGGAAATACCATAGAGAAGTGGAGTTCATCATTCGTGGTGGTCTTGTCCAGTCGAGCGCAGAACCAAGATTGATAAAGGGTGCATGAAGCCGCGTGTGCTGCGTTCCTACATAGTGATTAAAGTTTCCACCGTTCACTCCGTTGCATCCGCACAGAGCGAGCATCACGGCTGCGTTCCTGTAGTATAAGGAAGAGCCATGATAAAAATGCCCCAAGCCGGGACCGGTTATGAATAATGATTTTCCCTTTGTCTTCTCTGCATTCTCTGCAAACTCTCTTCCGATTTGTATGGCAAGATTCCTGCTCACACCTGTCTGCGACTCCTGCCATGCGGGGGTGTAAGGAATATTGTCATTGTAATCCTTCGGATAGTCGCCTTTCAATCCGTCTCTTCCCACTCCTGCCTGAGCCATCAGCAAATCGAATGCAGTCGTTACCAAAAATTCTTTTCCTTCCTTAGTCCTCACTTTCCTTGCAGGCACTTCGCGCAAAAGTTCCTTGGCTTTTTGTCCCTTGCCTTTTGTCTTGCCCATGAAAATGCTGTATGTGTCGGTGAAGTCACTGAATGAAACCATTGCTTTCTCATCATCATTTCCGAGCAGCGTTAGAAGCGGGTCGAAGTCCTCTTTCGTCACCGCGTTTTTCAATTGGAGATTCCAGTTGCCTGTCGGTTCTTTTTCCCAGCGAAAACCGAGCGAACCTGTCGGCAGTTGGAGTTTTCCGTTTGCATCTGTCATCAGCAATTTCCAGTCGGCATTTTCCTCATTGATATATTGGGCAACATCAGATGCCCGCAAGAATCTTCCCATCTGAAATTTGTTTCCGTCTTTTTCCAACACGACAAGAAACGGGAGGTTGGTATATTTTTTTACATAGTCGGTGAAGTAGGGAGTGTTTCTGTCGGCATAAAATTCTTTCAGGATGACATGAATGCACGCCATGAAGAATGCGCCATCGCTTCCGGGAACAACAGGCACCCACGTGTCGGCATACTTCGCCACATCGGAATAATTCGGAGAGACGACCACGATTTTCGAGCCGCGGTATTTTGCCTCGGGAAGAAAATGACAGTCGGCTGTGCGCGTCATGTTGATGTTGGAGCCGGCAACAATCCAGTAGGTGCCATGATACCAGTCGGAGCTTTCGCAGTTTTCCGTCTGGTCGCCAAACATCGAGGAGGAAACGTGCGGAAGGTCGTGATACCATTCATAATAACTGGTATAAATTCCTCCGAGCAAATTATTGTAGCGGTGTCCCGAAATAAAACTCAGCAAACTCATTGCAGGAATCGGAGAAAAGTTTGCAATGTGGTCAGCACCATATTTTTTTATGGTATAAATCTGTGACGCTGCAATCAACTCAACCGCTTTGTCCCAGCTCACTCTTGCCCAGCCCGCTTTTCCTCTTGCTGATTTATATTTTTTCGAGCGCTCTTCGTTTTCAACGATGCTTGCGTACGCTTCAACCGGGTCTTTACCTTTCTTTCTTTCTTCAGTATAAAAATCCCATAGAACTTTTCTTATGTATGGAAACTTCGGGCGCAGCGGGCTGTACGGATACCACGAAGCAGTGACTCCGCGCTGGCAGCCGCGCGGTTCCACGTTGGGAACATCGGCTTCTATCTGCGGATAGTCGGTCTTCTGCAACTCCCAGCAGATGAGACCGTCTTTCACAAATACTTCCCAACTGCATGACATGGAGCAATTCACTCCGTGACCGGTGCGTACACTGTAATCATAGTTCCAGCGCTTGCGGTAAAATTCTTCCCACGAACGTGAGTCCTCGTTTACATGAAACCATCTGCCGTTCTTTTTCATAAGTGTAATAGTTTAAATTTTGTTTTATCTGACTTCAACTTTTTTACTTCCTGCTTTCAATGCAATCACCGTGAATAAAAACAATGCTCCGATGCTTATGAAAATTGTGGGCATGTATTGCGATGGAAGTCCGGTTGAAACGGTTTGCTGTTGCTCGGTGCTTTTCAAATAAGAAATCACAGCATCTACTTCAGCATCGCTCAGTCCAAGGGGAGCCATCGGAACGTTATTCGATTCTTTTAAATTCTCCATGACAATCGGGTCCTTTTCTGCAATCAGGATTTCGGGTGTCTTAATCTGGCGTTTGAGCCATGCAACTTCTCTTCGTATGGTTACACCGGAGAGGTCAGGTCCTACCAGTTTTCCCTTGCCAATCGTGTGGCAGGCAGTGCATTTCTGGCTGAAGATGTCTTTGCCGTTTTGTGCAGACGACCAGGCGGCAGCAAAAAGAATTATCAATAAAAAGATAAATCCTGAGAAGAAAGATTTTTTCATGAAACAGATTTTGAGTTATGATTAAAAAAATATTACTGATTCACCCAGGAGAATTTATGACATAGATTACATCGCGCTGAACAATTTTACAGGTATTAATTTTTCTGATTTAAAATTCACTTCGGTTTCCGCTGTAATAATCTGAAAGCTCGTTGGAAAGTTTTCTGACCGATATGGATAAACTCAGCACAACAAGCAGCAGCATTATCACCAGCGATAAAAGAATGGTTTCGGAAAATGAGAAACTGAAAAGCGGCTCGCCCGTTGTTTGTCCGCCAGCAAAAGAAGAGCCCGTTGCAGCGGCAGTGGCTGCAGCAAGTAATCCTTCCTCTTTAATATAAGTGAGAATTGATTTGATTTGTTCATCAGCCAATGAAGGAAAATCCGTCATCACAACTTTATTGTTCGCTTCAAAAAGTGAAACAGCAACTGTATCGCCTGACTTTACAAGCGACTGCGAGGACTTAATCCATTTCAGCAGCCATGCTTCCTCGTATCTTTCATTCACGCCTTTCAAATCCGGACCAACCACTTTCCCTTTGCCGATAGTGTGGCAAGCCATGCAGTTGGTTTTGAAAAGCTCACTGCCGGGACTTGCAGAAAATACTTGTGAAGTTGAGTATAAGCAAAAAACCGGTATCAGAAAAGTCAGAAAACCAAGTTTGAATTTCATAACAGGAAATTTTCAGTGTGTAAATAAATTACCGGAAATTATACTGACTACTGATAAATGTCAGGAAGTGGTATGATATTTATCATGTTTGGCGTGTGACATGTTTTGATTTTGCTGCGCTTTTTCTTAATGACGGCATAAGTTGTAACGAGGAAGTTTGCCAGATTGCAGGATGTAAGCAGGTTTTGAAGATTTAACCGGGATTTTGCAGTTCAAAAAGATTCAACACAGAGTTCGCAGAGAAAATTGGAGTTACACAGAGTCCCGCAAATGCGGGAATAAAAAATCTCTGTGAAACTCTTGAAACTCTGTGCTCTCTGTGTTAAAAAAAAATCAACTGTAAAATCCCGGTTTAAACCCAGATCTTTCAGTTGACTAATTTCAAACGTCTATTCCGCAATTAACAGATAGATTATCAAGAGCTTACTAATAAGATTTCCAACTGCGTTGCAGTAGAAAATATTCTATTTATTTCAGAGATAAATTTCATCCAA
>DATDOJ010000412.1:0-19105 GCA_035293345.1 Bacteroidia bacterium | reverse complement strand
ACACACTCAAATTTGAGCATCAATGTTTTTACGAGGAGAAAGATACCATTGGCAAGCGCTACCGCAGGCAGGATGCGATTGGTACTCCATATTGCATTACCGTTGACCATGACACATTGAAAGATAGCAAAGTCACCATCCGTGACCGCATCACCATGGAGCAGGACAGAATCAACATCAGCGAAGTGAGCAGCATTGTTAATCAGAAGGTGGATATGAGGCAGTGGCTGAAAAAACTCAATTGAGTTTCTCCTGTCCTTCTTAATTCTATTTTTGCCTGATATGTACGAAACAAAACTTCGCACTCATACTTGTGGGGAACTCACGCTAAATGATGTTGGCAAAGAAGTGACACTTTGTGGATGGATTCATCGAATTCGGAATTTAGGGGAAATCACATTTGTAGATTTAAGAGACAGGTATGGAATTACTCAATTAATATTTGATTCTAACTGGGAGGTGCTTGGTTTAATTCACGATGAAAAACCAAACATGGGGAGAGAGTTTGTCGTTATGTTTCAAGGTAAAGTAAGAGAGCGCAGCAATAAAAATCCAAAACTTAAAACTGGAGATATTGAAGTTGTAACTGGGCGTGAGAAGTACACTTTACTTAATTCATCAATAACCCCTCCCTTCACCATCGAAGACGAAACCGATGGCGGAGAAGAACTGCGGATGAAGTACCGCTATCTCGACATCCGGAGAAATGTTGTGAAAGAAGCGCTGACACTTCGCGCGCGCCTTGCAACAGAGACAAGAAATTATCTGAACGAAAATGGTTTTGTGGAAATAGAAACTCCGGTTCTCATTAAGTCAACTCCGGAAGGCGCTCGGGATTTTGTTGTTCCGTCACGGATGAACCCGGGAGAATTTTATGCGCTGCCGCAGTCACCGCAAACATTCAAGCAACTGCTGATGGTAGCAGGAATGGATAGGTACTATCAAATCGTTCGATGTTTTCGTGACGAAGATTTGCGAGCCGACCGCCAGCCCGAGTTCACACAGATTGACTGCGAGATGAGCTTTATTGAAAGAGAAGATGTACTGAATGTTTTTGCGGGAATGACTCGCCATCTTTTCAAAGCAGTGAAAGGAATTGACATCGGTGAAGTGCCGAGAATGAATTACGAAGATGCGATGAAGTACTACGGAAACGACAAACCGGATACGAGATTTGAAATGAAGCTGATTGAAATGAATGATGTGGTTAAGGGAAAATCATTTAAAGTTTTTGATGATGCGGAATTCGTTGTTGCGATTTGTGCTAAGGGATGTGCTGAGTACACACGCAAGCAATTAGATGAACTTACTGATTGGGTGAAGCGTCCGCAAATTGGCGCAACAGGTTTGGTTTACGCAAGATGGAATTCAGACGGCACATTTAAATCTTCGGTGGATAAATTTTATTCTGCTGACGAACTAAAAAAATGGTTTGAGCATTGCGGAGGGCAGCAAGGTGATTTGATTCTGATTCTTGCAGGAGAAAAACACAAAACACAAAAAGCAATGAGCGCACTCCGTCTTGAAATGGGTGAACGTTTGGGACTGAGAAAAAAGGATGTGTACAAAGTTCTGTGGGTTTATGATTTCCCTCTTCTCGATTGGAATGAAGAAGCGAAACGATGGTTTGCAATGCATCATCCGTTCACATCACCGCACAAAGATGATATTGATTTGCTTGAAAAAAATCCTGGTGATGTTCGTGCGAACGCATATGACATGGTGATTAACGGAGTGGAAATTGGAGGCGGCTCTATCAGAATTCATAATAAAGAATTGCAGGAGAAAATGTTTTCTGTTCTCGGGTTCACAAAGGAAGAGGCGCAGAACCAATTCGGTTTCTTAATGAACGCTTTTGAATTCGGTGCGCCTCCGCATGGTGGAATTGCTTTCGGCTTCGACCGGCTGTGCGCTTTATTTTCCGGTGTGGATTCCATCCGCGATGTGATGGCGTTTCCAAAAAATAATTCGGGGAGGGATGTGATGATTGATTCACCATCTGTGATTTCAGAAGAGCAACTGAAAGAACTGAGAATTGCAATAAAGAAAAACTAATCCGCTTCTTTTTTCTTTTGTTTCTTCAACGGCTCTTCGTGGAAGAAGTAACGCAGGTCGAGTGAGATATACGTCCCTGAAATCGGCATCGTGACTTTTTCTTTCAGGAGATTGTTCTCGTAGTAACCTAATTGGGAATTAAAGATTGCTGAAAACGGATTGTGGTATGAAGCTCCGAGATAAAAATATCCTGCTGTTTCGGTTCTGTATTCCCACCCAAGATTACCGATTATCCCTGGATTGAAAACATAAGCGCGATGGGAACTGTTTCTGAAATAAGAATCCTCCGTATAAATATCGGAGGCAAACATGTTCACCGAAAGCCCGAGTGAGGCATTCATAAAAAGTATTTCGCTGAGTTTGATGTAGACCAATCCGCTGAATGGAATTTCATAGCCGATGATTCTGAATTCAGAGTCGCCTGAAAAATTTTCATCGCTAATCTTGAGAAAGTACACGCGATTCACATAGTTGATTCCGCTTTCGAGAGAGTAGGTGTCGGTGATGCCGCGCCTGACAACAATGCCTCCGCAGAAACCGCGGTCGAGACCGACAGTGAATGTTACTCCGTTCGCAGCCACACTTTCGGTACCGGTGTTTAAAGCATCAAGAGCAAGAATGGGTTTGTATTGTATGCCGACTGTGACAATGTTTTTCTGGGAATAAAGAAGAAGAGAGTGGGCTAAAAGAAAAAAAAGAATTAAAAAAGTTTTAGCCACAGATTTCACAGATTGACACAGATTAAATTCCAATAGGATGCCAGGTGGTTTTTATTTCCTGTAGGTCCATGATGAAGTAGGGACTTTGCGTGTCGGCATCTGAGAAATTCTTGTCGGAGTAATTGATTACCCGTTTCACATTCAGCGAGGCGTTGGTTTGGATGAGTTTGATTTCTTCTTCGTTGGTTACGCAATAGACAATTGCATTTACGTCCATGTGAGAAGAGAAATGTGTGACGAGTTCGCTGCTGATACCGGTGAGAATGTTTACAACACCATCAGGCACATCGGAGGAATGGAGGACTTCGGCAAAGGTTATTGAACTGAGCGGCTTGCTGTTGGAGGCGAGAACAACACAGGTGTTACCTCCGACAATTGCGGGAGCGATTGCAGAGACCAACCCGATAAGCCCGGTGGTTTCGGGAGCGAGAATGGAAACAACGCCTGTTGGTTCGGGAAGGGAGAAATTGAAGTAAGATGCTTCCACGGGATTGACGGAAGAAAAAATCTGCTGGTATTTGTCGCTCCAGCCGGCATAGTGAATGAGGCGGTCTATGCTGAGGGTGATTTCGGTTTCTGCCTGCGAGCGGTTCAAACCCATGGAAGTGAGTTCGTCAATGAACTGGAGCTTTCTGCCTTCGAGCATTTCGGCAATGCGGTAGAGAATCTGTCCGCGGTTGTAGGCGGACTTTGCCTGCCATGAGGGATGGGCTTTGCGGGCGGCAACGACAGCATCACGAAAATCTTTGCGTGATGCGCGGCTAATGTTGGCTAGAAATTTTCCGCTGCGGTTCTTGAGGATGTAATATCTGCCTGATTCGCTGCGGGGAAATTTTCCGTTGATGTAGAGCTTGTAGGTCTTGAGAACGTCAAGTCGCTTGTGCTCTTTTTCAGGACTGCCGGTGGTGAGCAATCCGTCAACGGTGACTTCGAGTTGCTCTTTTTGTTTGAGTTGCATATTAAAAAGTTTTTAACACAGAGGTCACAGAGTTAAATGAATTGCACAGTCCCGATTCATCGGGATTCTCTGTGAAACTCTATCTTCTCCGTGCACTCTGTGTTGAATTTTTTTCATGTCCGACAATAATAAATTTATTTGTGTTGATTATGACACAGAAAGTTTTTTTGGATTTTGCTTTGCGTGAAACACTTTAAGGATAGTCAACTGCGAACGGCCGACTTTATAGACGGAGATATGATTACGAAAAGTGACGCAGTGACAGCTGCGCTTTTTCAGTGCGGGCTTTGAACAAAGCCGGAACTTGAGAGGGAATGCTCCCGATGAATTTCCAAACTGAACCAGCTCGGAAGCAAACTTCATTGCATTGGCAGGAGAGAATTGCCGGATGTAATCGTATGTATTATGAATTGAGTCCAGGGCATTTTGCTCCCAGATAACTTTCACTTCCATTTTCTGACGGTGGCGGCTGCCTGTTCCGCGGTCAGAAATTTTCCTGAGCGGATATTTTTTTCTGCTTTGGAAATCATGGCTTCCAGTTCGACATTGTCATCGGGCATAAAATTCCATTGCATCTCTTTCTGTGTTTCAACTTTTGCACTTAGACCGAGCTTGGCAGCAAGTTCAAGAAGAAATTTTTGTGTTGATGGTTTGTCAACGGAGATAACAACATTTTTCATTGTTCAGTTGGTTAATTTGTTTTCAAAGGTAAAAAGAAAAAAGACAGTTGGAATTCAGAGAGGCACGGAGTTGCACCGAGAATTTTCTCCGTGATTCCCTGTACCTCTGTGGTGAGTTTTCATTTCAGCAACTATCGGATTTCAAAAATTCCCGACACTGATTTTTTCTTTAGCAATGTCTTAACCTTGTTGATTAGCGGTTGAATGGTTTCGTCCCGGTTGTCTTTGGCAATAAGGATTATAACAATCAGTTTGAACTTTGAAATATTTTGCTGATGCCTGAGATTTTTATCTCGTGTTACGAATACATCAAAACCTTTAAATGTCATCAGCCCCGGCAGCTCGCCATTTTTCTTTCCCTTCCCTTCCATTTCATTGATTCCACGGTCTCAATGCGATGACCGGTGAAATCAAAAAATAATTTGTGTGAAATGTTTTCGTCAAGAAGGATTCTCATGTTTCCTGGATATAGAGAGTACGAGTTCTTCCGCCATTTGAATTGCTTCCACCGCCTGTTTCCTGGTTACGGTCGGATACCTTTCCAGAAAATCTTCCAATGATTTTCCGAATTCAAGGTGTTCAAACAGATACTCTGCAGGCACACGGGTTCCTCTGAACACCGGTGTACCGCCCAAAATTTCTTTGTCCGAAATAATTACTGAGGGTTTCATTTGAATTTGTTTTTAGTTCTATGCAAATTTAATTGATAATAAACTTCCCATTTACACTCACACCTTCTTTTGTGGTGAGGCGGTAAAAATAAATGCCGGCTGGGAGATTATTTCTTTGGAGTTTAATTTTATTGCCGGTGAAATGTTTGGGCGGCTGCGCGGTGGCTCCGAGAATATTTTTTATTTCTATTGTGTCTTCCTCAATTTTATTTGTGTTGATGGCGAGCGTTGCGGTTTCGTGGAAGGGGATGGACATGAAGCAAAAATAGGCAATTGGCAACAGGCAATCGGCAAAGGGGAATAGCAAATCGGCAGAAGCGAAGAATGACTATTCGCAAGGGAATACCCTATATTCGGAAGGGAATATTGAATATTCCTTAGAGAATATCGAATATTCCCAAGCGAAGAACCGTTCTTCTGAAGCGAATGGGCACTATTCTAAAGGGAATAGCCGCTATTCGCAAGGGAATAACGGCTATTCGGTAAAGAATGTGGGAAATTAAGGAAATTTTAAGGAGTCGGGGGTGTCGGGCTTTCGTTGTCCATAGAGTCGCGCTTGTCGCGGATGAGTATGGCAAGAGGATGAGTTTTGCCTACATGCCCCACCACTGCATCGGCTGCGTTGCTCGATGCTTTATACTTGTCATTCATAGCATCGTTTGCTGCCGCGTTGGCGGTTCTCAATGACTGCTCAAGGGCAACAATGGCTCCTTCTTTTCCCTGGTAGGCAGCGTCTTTTGCCGTCAGCAAAGCAACTGTTCCCGGAGTGTCGAATGTAACAGTCGGGTTGGCGGCAGCAATGGCTGCTGCATTATCAGCGTCTTTCAACAGTTCGAGCATCCAATCGCTGAATGCATTCTTTTGGGCTTCGGTTTGTGCCATGGTTGTTTGTTTTTGAAATGTTAGGAAGCAAAAGTAGGAATGTTTTTTTGATAACAAAGAAAAATTACTTTTGGGAAAAATATGTCGGATGAAAAGAACATCTGACGGCACAGAATTTCTCTTATGTGGTTACAAATATGGTAATGAAAAATATTTTCTCATTAGTTATTTATCTTTTCTTAAGTGTTGGAATTTTATTTGCACAGCATAATAAAAAAGATGGCACTCCTGATAGAAGATATAAAGAGAACAAAACTTATTCTGCGCCTACATATAAATCGGAACATAGCAAGAAGAAAACATATAATTATTCTTCTACTCAAAGAGACAGCCATGGAAGAATTAAAAGAAGTAGTACAGCAAGGAATGATTTCATGAAACAAACTGGTTACCCACATGGACGAAAAGGTTATGTGATAGACCACATTGTTCCTGTGAGTAAAGGCGGATGTGATTGCCCTGAGAATATGCAATGGCAGACAAAAGAAGCTGCGAAGGCAAAAGATAAATGGGAACGAAAATGATTAGAGTTAAAAAAATGAAATTGAAAAAAGCAGTATTGGTTTTTATTTTATCATTATGTGTCAATAATCTTTTTGCACAAAATGGCTCGCGTGGAAAGGCAATGGAAGATGTAATTATTTATACTGGAGATAATTATAAGAGTAACAGAAGAGCAGTAGCGCAATCGTTAATAGAAATGGAGAAATTGTTTACACCGTTAGAAAAAGCCCAGTCAGATAGAGAAGTAAAACAAGCGCATGACGATGCGGAAGCAAAAGTAGAATTGTATAAAAGCAGAGCAGAAGCAAAGATGAGTATTGATGATTATGGGGGAGCCATCTTGGATTTTGTAGAAGCATTACGTTATGAATATAGACCTATGCAAGAAGTCATGATGCAACAAGATAAAGCACATTGCTATGAAAAATTGCGTAAATTTTCCAACGCTGCATATACATATCAGGACGCATTGGTAAGATGTTATGATTATAAAGATGAAAACAGATATTTGACAATGATTATCCCGCAGTTATATTATTATATAGGAATTAATTTTTTTCTCATTGATGATTATGATATCGGATGTCATTTTTTAAACCGAGCAACTGAATTAGGATATTCTTACTCCGAAAATATAACTAAATCCTTTCAAGACAAAATTAATAAAACTTGTAAATAAAACAACAACAAGAATCAATTCTTTTTCAATTCGGGATAATGGCTTTCAAAATCCAAAAGAAATTCAACTAAGTCTCCTTGATCCCAAAAACTTGTTTTATCATTTTTATCTGTTGCAATCAAATTTAGATCTTGTAAGGAAGTTTTAATTTCTAATGATTTCCATTTTGCTTCCTTTTTTAATTCGCCATTGCTTTTGTCAATAACTCCAGAATCAAAATGAAACTTTCCATCGTGAGCTGCTGCATTTCTTATATGTCTGAAAAATTGTAAGACAGGTGAGTCCATCAAATTATGCTGTCTGACTTTTTCCCATGCCGCAATAATCGTCATATAAGTAAACTCTATACGTTTGTCCATCCGACCCCTCTCATCTGATACAAATTGAGTTGCAGATAAATCAGGATCCATTCTGTATACCCTTAAATTATCTTTGGTTTTGAAACCAGGCACAATTATTAATGGAGTAAAAGTTCGTGTTTTAAAAATTTCCTTTTCAACATCAGGTGGAAAATTAAATGTTTTTATCTCATTAACAAACTCATTTTGTTCAGGATGTAAATTTTTCTTTTGAATAAAAAAACCTCTTGAAAAAATTTCATCAATTCCGAATTCAGCGAAAGCAAGCAAAGTAATTGAGGGATAAAAAAAATTCTTTTTATCCAAATCATGTAAAAGTTTTTCTGTCATTTCAATTTATGTTTTAGGAAGATTGTGAGAGATAAGAAGCTACGTGCATAAACCCGATGGAAGCATTGCGTGGGTTTGAGCGTGGGATGCTGAGAGCGGGCGTGGAGGTTGTGAGTGTTACTGATGTTCGTTTCCAAAAACTTTTTAAAAGTATTCACTCCTGAAAATAAACCCGTTTCACACGCTGCGAAATGCCACAGAGAATTTCATAAGGTATTGTTCCCAAATCATTCGCCATGTCGGAAACGGTGTAGGCATCGCCAAGCACGATGACTTCATCGCCTTCGCGCGCGGGGACATCGGTGACATCGAGCATCGTCATGTCCATGCAGATGCTGCCGATGATGGGAGCGAATGTTCCCTTGCCATCGCCTGAAGTGCTGACAAACATTTTTCCTTTTCCGTAGCCGAGTTTCCGGTTCAGTCCGTCAGCGTAGCCGATGGCAACGGTGGCAATCTGCGAGTCGCGCGTGAGTTTTGCTTTGCGGTTGTAGCCGATGGTTTCTCCGGCAGAAATATTTTTGATTTGCGAAATGGTGGTGCGCAGCGTTCCGGTGTGGAGAAGATTTTTTTGTTCTGATGCCGAGGGGGCAATGCCATGCAGCCCGATGCCGATGCGCACCATGTCGTACTGCGCTTCTGGAAACCGGATGATGCCTGCCGAGTTGAGCAGGTGACGGATTACAGGATAGCCCAACTGTTTCGTGATTTCCCTGCACATGAAATCAAACTCTTCAACCTGGCGCTGCGTGAAATCGTCCTGCGCAGCTTCTTCGCTTGCCGCGAGATGAGAAAAAACACTCTGCACTTTTATCCTCTTTGAATTTTTCAACCGCACGATGAGTTCGTTGAGTTCACCGCGGACAAAGCCGAGGCGGTGCATGCCGGTGTCGAGCTTGATGTGAACAGGAAAACCTGACGTTGCAGAAATATTTTTAATGAGCACTTCGCTGAGGCGGTTGAGCAAACGGAAGTTGTAAATCTCCGGCTCAAGATTAAACGAGAGCATTGTTTCAAAACTCTGCAATTCGGGATTCATCACCATGATGGGCAAGGTGATTCCGGTTTTGCGGAGTTCAACGCCTTCATCGGCATACGCCACTGCGAGATAGTCGGTTTTATTATACTGCAGCATGCTTGCAATCTCGAAGCTTCCGCTGCCATAGGAAAACGCTTTCACCATCGCCATAATTTTGGTTGACGGATTCATTCGCGAGCGGTAATAGTTGAGGTTATGAAGAATAGCGTTGAGGTTGATTTCAAAAACCGTTTCATGACTTTTCTGCTGGAGCAGTTTGCTGATGCGTTCAAATCCGAAAGGTCGCGCGCCTTTGAGCAAAACGGTTTCGTCAGAAAAATTTGCAGGAGAATAATCTCTTAGAAAATCTTCTGTTGCAGGATAAAAACTTTTGTTTAAGCCAAAAAGATTTTGCTGCCGCGAAATGCTTTCACCGATTCCGATGAGGCGGTCAACGTTTTTGTTTCTGAGAAGCGATGCCACTTCGCTGTACAACTGTGCTTCGTCTTTCCCGCTTTGCAGAATATCTGAAAGCACGATGGTTTTTTTCGGATGCTGTTTTTGCTGGTTCAGAAAATCGAGAGCAATGCTGAGTGAGCCGAGGTCGGAGTTGTAGCTGTCGTTGATGACGGAGCAGTTGTTGATTCCTTCCTTCAGCTCAAGGCGCATGGCGATGGGAGTGAGCAATTGCATCCGCTCCACAATCACTTCCTGCTCGTAGCCAAGCTTCAGCATCACCACCCAGCAGTGAATGCTGTTTTCCACGGATGCTTCATCGGTGAACGGAATTTTGATTTCGCAAAAGCGGTTGTTATAAATCGCCTGTATGGTTGTCTCCGTTGCCTGTTTGTTGACTTTCGTAATCTGTAAATCGGCTTTCGATTTCCGTGACCAGGTAAAAAACTTCAATGCGGGAGAAAGAAAATCAGCGTGAGGAATTTCGTTCGCTACTTCAAGATAATCCTTGCAGTAAATAATTTTTTCAGCAGAGGAAAACAGCCGTAACTTTTCAAGAATTTTCTGCGAATGATTTTTAAAATTCTCATCATGCGCCTGACCGATGTTGGAAAAAATTCCAAGTGTGGGCTTAATGATGGGGGAGAGTTTTTCCATTTCGCCCGGCTTTGAAATTCCCGCTTCAAAAATTCCGAGCGTGTGGCTTTCGTTCATCTGCCAGACAGAAAGCGGAACGCCAACCTGCGAGTTGTAACTCTTCGGACTGCGCACCATGTTGTATTCGCTGCGCAGCAAAAGATAAAGCCATTCTTTGATTATTGTTTTTCCGTTGCTGCCCGTGATGCCGATGACAGGAATGTTGAATTGCCCCCTGTGATGCGCTGCAAGTGTCTGCATTCCGGCAAGGGCATCGTCAACGACAATAAAATTACAACCGGCTGCAGAATATTTTTCTAAAAACTCAGACACAACAAAATTTTTCACTCCGCTTTTAATGAGTTCCTCAATGAACCGATGCCCGTCATGACGTACGCCTTTGAACGCAAAGAAGAGAGATAACCCGGGAGAAATTATTTTGCGGCTGTCTGTAAGCAGCTCACGAACTTCTGTGTTCGCATCATCATGCAAAAGCAATTTGCCGTTAATGATTTCAGAAATATTTTGAATGGTGTATTTCATTACTTAAATAAACAGACCGTCTTCCGGAGGACAGATTCGTCCTTTGGCGAACAGATTGTTATGATGAGAATGATTTATCATGATAAAATTTATCCGCGCTTATCATAGTTTTCCGCGTCATCCGCGTTCTATTTTTTCTCCATCTCCTCCATAAAACACGAGCGGCACAGCGGCAGGTAACTTTCCTGTTCGCCCAGCATGATGCGCGCAGAATTTGCTGCCGTGCGGAAAGAGTAATGCGCCAGGTCACCGCAATGAATGCAGATGGCGTGAACCTTGGTCACATACTCAGCCACTGAAAGAAGATGCGGCAGCGGACCGAACGGTTTGCCGAGATAATCCATGTCAAGTCCCGCAACTATCACACGAATGCCGCGGTTGGCAAGCGTTTCGCATACGTTTGAAAGTTCATCGTCAAAAAACTGTGCTTCGTCAATGGCAACCACATCCACCTCACCGACCATAAGAAGAATCTGCGAGGACGATTCCACCGGTGTGCTTTGAATGGTATGTGCGTCATGCGAAACAATATCTTTTTCGTGGTAGCGTTTATCTAATGCCGGCTTAAAAATTTCAATTTTCTGCTGTGCAATGCGAGCCCGTTTCAATCTGCGGATGAGTTCTTCCGTCTTCCCGGAAAACATGGAGCCGCAGATAACTTCAATCCATCCCTTCGGTTTTCCCCTCTTTGAATTTTCAAGAAACATTTTGTAGTGTAAATCTTTTACCTTTGATTTGTCATCTGATATCAGCAAAAGTAAAAATAGAACTTGCAGTACAATTAAAAATATTTATTTCCGTTTGAAATCACTAAACAAAATTTATATGCTCAGACAAAGAACCATTGCATTATTCATTTCACTGACCATTTGTATTTCAGCCACAGCGCAGGATTTACAATCAGTTAAGGAAAACATTGCCTCGCTCGCATCCCCGGCAATGCATGGACGCGGATACATCGGCAACTCACAGACGTATGCTGCCAACTTCATCATCAGCCGGTTCCAGAATGCGCAGCTCAAGCCGCTCGGAAAACAATACCAGCAGCAATTTGAATTTCCGGTTAACACCTTCCCGGGAAAAATTTCACTTTCCATGGATGGCAAAAAATTGATTCCCGGAAAAGATTTTCTTGTACATGATGCTTCCGGAAGCGGAAAAAAGGAGAGTGCAAAAATTTTCGTTGTCAGCAAAGCCACCGTTGATGATAAATCATTCATTGATGCATTAATGGACAGCATAAATTTCCGCAACACTGTTTTCGCACTTGACAGTTCAGGATGCAGCAAAGACCAAAAAGACATTATACGCACCATGTTTAACGGCACATTCTGGAAAGGTATCGGCAAAGCGCCCGCAGGAATCATTGCCGTTGAAGAAAAAAAACTTACGTGGAGCATTTCGGCAGCAGCGTATCCTTATCCGATTCTTGTGGTAAAGAAAGAATTTGTCGCCACCGGAAGGAAAGTTTCATTTGAAGTGACGAACAAAATTATTCCTGAGTTCAAAACACAAAACCTTGCAGGATATTTTAACGGAAATACTTCTGAGGATTCATTCATCGTTATCACGGCTCACTATGACCATCTCGGCATGATGGGCGACAGTGTTTATTTTCCGGGGGCTAATGACAATGCCAGCGGGACTTCAATGGTGCTGGACTTTGTGAAATATTTTTCATCCGATAAAAACCGTCTGAATTGCAAAATTGCTTTTGTCGCTTTTGCAGGAGAAGAAGCCGGTTTGCGCGGCTCGGAATATTTTGTAAACAACCCGATGATTCCGCTGAACAGAATTAAGTTTTTAATCAATCTTGATTTGGTCGGCACGGGCGATGAAGGAATCATGGTCGTAAATGCAACAGAACATGCGGAGCAATTTAAAGTGATTGAGAAAATAAACAGGAAAGGAAAATATTTCGACAACATCGGTCAGCGTGGCAAGGCGAAGAACAGCGACCACTGGCATTTCAGCGAAAAGGGAGTAAAATGTTTTTTCATTTACACGCTGGGCGGCATCGCTGCTTATCATGATATCTACGACCGTGCGGAAACATTGCCGCTGACGAAATATGAGAATTTGTTTCGGTTGATTCGTGATTTTGTTACGGAACTTTAACGCCTCACCCCTAACCCCTCTCCGAAGGAGAGGGGAACACGATCGGACATGTCAGAAGGAAAATTAATTCTCGTTCCCACTCCCATCGGGAATCTGGAAGACATTACCCTTCGCGCGATAACTGTTTTGAAAGAAGCCGATGTAATTCTTGCAGAGGACACACGGACATCTTCCAATCTTCTCCGTCATTTTTCAGTTGAGAAAAAAGCTGCTGCTTATCACCAGCACAACGAACATGGTACTACTCCTAAAATTATTGACCTGCTTTTATCAGGGCAAACGATTGCGCTTGTGAGCGATGCCGGCACTCCCGGAATTTCTGATGCGGGATTTTTACTGGTGCGTGCCTGTTTAGAGAAAAATATTCCTGTTGAATGCTTGCCGGGGGCAACGGCTTTTGTTCCCGCGCTTATTGTCTCCGGTTTGCCCTGCGACAGGTTTTGCTTTGAAGGATTTCTCCCTCACAAAAAGGGAAGAGCAACACGCCTGAGTGAATTGAAAGACGAAACCCGCACGATGATTTTTTATGAGTCACCGCACCGCCTCATTAAAACGCTCGAACAGTTCTGCGATGACTTTGGCGCGGATAGAAAAAGCTCCGTCTCCCGCGAGTTGACAAAGGTCTTTGAAGAAACCATCCGCGGCTCCCTGACAGAAGTGCTTGAATATTTCCGCAGCAAGGCATTGAAAGGTGAGTTTGTGATTGTGGTGGGAGGGAAGAATTAATCGGAAAATATATCCGCAGCAATCCTGTCCGCAAAAAATTTTCCTTTTCGTGCCAGCAGAAAAATGTTTTCTTTCTGTTCCATCAGTTTATCCTGAAGATATTTTTTTGATTTTTCCAGAAAGTGCTGCTCAAACTTTTCTCCGAACTCATTGGTGATTACTTTCACATCACAGCCCCATTGAGTTCTGAGAGATGTCATCACATATTCATTGAACTTTTGTGAAGCAGTAAGTATTTCCTTTTCGCAAGGAATAATTTCTTTGCCGATGGATTCTATATAGCCCGAAATATTAGAGACATTCCACTGGCGTGAATCACCATTGAATGAATGTGCCGATGGTCCGAAGCCCAGATATTTTTCGCGCTTCCAATACGAAGTGTTGTGCTTGGAATACATTTCGTCACGACAGAAATTTGAAATCTCATAATGCTCAAATCCCTTTTGCTTTGCCATGTCCATCAGCAAACTAAAATGTTCTGTAGCTGAGTCCTCATTTACATCAGGAACTTTTTTGTCGCGCACAAGCTGAAACAGTTTTGTCTTTTCTTCAACGGTCAGGCAGTAACATGAGAGATGAGGGACATCCAATGTGAAAGCAATGTCGAGATTTTTTTTCCATTGCTCTGTTGTCATTCCCGGAGTTCCGTAAATCAAATCAATGGAGATGTTGCTGAACCCGGCATCCTGAGCTGCCTTCACTGCGCGCACTGCATCAGCGGCTGTGTGCGTGCGGTTCATGAATCTTAAATCGGAATCTGAAAACGACTGAGCACCGATACTCAGACGGTTGACGAATGCTTCAGCCAAATCATGGAGCTTGCCTCCGGTTAAATCATCCGGGTTTGCCTCAAGTGTTATTTCCGCATCTTTCACTACCGTAAAATTATTTTCAATCACATCCAGAATATTACGGATGGCTGATGTTTCAATAAGTGATGGCGTTCCTCCTCCGAAATATATGGAGGTAATAAATTCTCCTTCTAAATAATCTTTCCTCAATTTAATCTCTCTGAAAAGCGCCTGAAGCAGATTGTTCTTTTTATTTTGTGAAACCGAAAAGAAAAAATTACAGTAGGTGCATGCCCTGCGGCAAAAAGGAATATGGATGTAGATGCCGGCCATGTTTTCAGATACAAAGGTTCAGGAGTAATTTAAGAAGTTGGCAGTTGGCAAAATACAATTGGCAAATGCTTGTGCTTCCCTCTTTGCCAACTGCTAACTGCAAACTTATTTTCTAAGCACAATCCGGAACGTTGTCCTGACACCCGGTTCAGATGCCTTCACAAAAATCTGTCCGTGATGATATTCTTCAATGATGCGCTTGCTGAGCGATAGTCCCAACCCCCAGCCGCGGCTCTTGGTTGTATAACCCGGTTTGAAAACCGTTCCGAAAGCCCCGCGCGGAATTCCTTTTCCGGTGTCGGAAATATCTATGTAAACAAACTGAAGCTGGTCGGTGACATTCACTGAAATTACCCCTTCACCGTTCATCGCATCAATGGCATTCCTCAACACGTTTTCAAAAACCCATTCAAGCAGCGGAGCATTAACACTTGCTTCTGTTTGTTTGTCATCGTCAATGTTTATTTCAAATGAAACTTTTCCGGAAGAGCGTGTCTGTATGTAGTTCACAGACCTCCGGATGATTTCGGCAAGATTTTCTTTCTTCAATGCAGGGGGAGAACCTATTTTTGAAAAACGCTCCGTGATGGTGTTCAGCCGCCCGATGTCTTTTTCAATTTCGCTCACATATTCTGAGCTCACGCCTTTCATCTTCAGCAAATCGAGCCAGGCAAGCAGCGATGAAAGCGGAGTGCCAAGCTGGTGCGCGGTTTCTTTCGCCATGCCAACCCACACCTGGTTTTGCTCCGCCCTGCGCGAACTGCTGAAAGCGAGATACGACACAAGAATAAAAAGCGCAATCACGCCCAACTGAAAAAACGGATAGTAACGCAACTGCGTAAGCAGGAGAGAATCTTTATAGAAAATCTGATTTTTCTTTTCCTGATAAAGCTTTATCTCAATCGGTTCATGCTGCGTGCGCATCACTGCCAGTTGCTCCCTGGCATAGGTGGCGTCCTGCATCTTTAAAGAATCGAGGTTGCGCGAAGAGATAATGCTGTCCTTTTCATCCACCATAATCACGGGCACAGTGGTATTGTTTCGTATTACGTTGATGAGAAAATTAAAATCTGTGGTAGCATCGGTGAGGTCGGCAAGTTTTTTTGTTGCTTCCGCCCACAGTTCAACTTTCTTTTTTTCTTCTTCCGAAAGTTTTTTAACCAACGTATTGGTGTACCAAAGCGACAGGGCGCCAATAATAATAGCAGCAGCAAGCAGCAATGCTTTAATGATTTGTTTCTGGCGGTAAGGGTTCAAATTAGTTTGGAGTTGGGAGTTCGGAGATGCCTGAACGCTTCGCAAAGTAGTAAAGAAAAGTAATTCCAGCCAAGAATTACTCTCAGTTTCCGTTTTGCAGGAGCGGCTAAAGATTATAGCCGTTCATCCCGCAAGGGAAAACAAGCTGACTTTTAAGCTGCCTACTGTTTTACAGAATACATACCTGAGCGTTCCAATTGTACGGAGCAACTCGCAGAGGAATATTGATTATTATATCAACTCAAAAAAAATGTCTGTAAAAGGTAATTCTAAAGGCAAAGTGCTATAAATAATTTACAGAGGAATCTTACTGTTAGCAAGCGTTTTACTATTCATCTTTTCTATAATTAAATTCTTTCTGCCAAAGAAAATCTTTAATTCTCATTTGCTTTTTATTAATTGATTCAAGGGAGTAAATAATAACATCCTTTTCTCCTTTATTCTTTGTCTTAAACAATGTAATTAAGATATAATTCTCCGAAGGGTTTGAGGATTCTTTAACATCATTTATTTGATAAATATAAGTTTTTGACGAATCTACTTGCTGAAATGTCCAAAGCGAATCTGTAATGATAATAATCTGAGAAGAGTCAGTTTGTAATCTCCACTTCCCATAAAAAAAGTTTGTGTTAAAGAATCTATTTTACTTCCTGGCAACTGCTCCGTGTAAATTTTAGTTTCCGTTTTAACTTGCTCTTGACCCTTTACTATTCCAAATAGAAAGCACATAAAAAACAGCAAGTAATATTTAATTGAATGGTTCATTAAAAATGATTGCTAACAATTTATTATCGGAACTTTTCATCCTGAAAAGTTCCGAATACCAACCAAAAGTAGTAGATATTCGGAACTTTGCAAAAAAATATTCGGAACTTTTTGTTTTCAATTTAATTTACAGTTTATCAAGTGGGCTTTGTATTTTACTCAGGTGTTTTTTGCTTACCTGTGGTTTTACGTGTATTTAATTTACAGGGGAATCTTGTTATCTGCCGTTCTATTCTGTCCCCGAAGCACGACTGTTTCAAGTCCGAACACACTTTGTCCGAAGCGATTTACATTAGTTGCATAACTGTTGGAGTTTGCAGTCAGCCCGTGCGGTGGCGAAAATAATTTTATTAAAAAAGGAAGGGAGGGGAAAAAGTTTTCTTGGGTGGGAGAAAAAATACTCTCTTAAAAAAAATGCTTGCTGCATTGGCTTGTGCGTTTTTTAAGAGTGTATTTTTTTGTGGGAGGGCTTTCATGCTATTTGTTCTTCAATTAAATCTTTCCAAATAATAAATCCTTTTTTCTCGTCTGAATAGTCGTGCAATATACGGCTAAAATTCTGTGGTTGCTTTTCAAGGAAAACCTGTCTGCCTTTGTTTCTGATGACGCTAAGTTGTTCGTCAATTTCTTTCAACTTTATTTTAAGTGTCGGTTTGTCTTTAGGGAAATGCCACAAGTAATTTGCTTCTTCTGTGTCCAATGTTTCCAATACAATGTGAAACTGTTCCTTGCCTGTCAATAGAAAAACAAAAGAGAAAGGACTTAGCACAAAACGAATCTTCAAAGTGCTTCTGTCGTGTCGTTGTGATAAAAACTGTAATTGTTTGTGATGTTTGTAGTTTTCCTTCTTCAAAATATCTTCCAATAATTCTTCCCCTGAACTGTAAAGTGAATTGTTTGTCTCTCCCTGAATTTGATTGATGTCTAAAAGAGTCTCATTTTGCAGCAATGGTCTTCCAATAATATTCTTTGAAACGAAAGTGAACTTTACACCTTCAATCACTTCACGATTTATTTTCTCAACATCATTTGATGTTGCTAATTGTGAAATCAGTTTTTCATTTTCAAACTCTGCATGAATATCAATCTTTACATTCTTTGATTTGAGTGCTTTTGAAAAGTATGGTTTCAAAACTTCAAACTCAGGTCTTACTTCAAGGTTTTCTATTTCAAACTCAAGTTCGGTTTTCAATTCAGGAATAGAGTGTTTGAATACAACACTGCCGTAATGAAATTCAAGTTGTTCAATCGGAATTTTTATTTGCCGTTCAATTGCAATGGTGTTTGTATCTGCAATTTCTTCCGTTGGCTCATCAAACAAGGTGGCTTGCTTATCAATCTTTCTGTAAAAAGTATTTCGTTTCAGAAACAGTTTATTCAGATACTCAATTTTTATATCACGGTAATCATAAATAGATGGAGTAACTTCTGAACGCTGAACTCTCCCAATGTATTGAATCAGTTTTCCTTCAAATGAAAAGGGATAAACAAGGAATAAGCAATTCGCATTTTGTAAGTCAGTCCCTTCTCCAAAGAATTGTCCAGTTGTAATCAACACTTGGTAATTTCCATCTTTAAGAATTTTCCATTTTGAAACTCTGTTACTTTCAGAATCATCTCCACTCAAAGTAATTGTCTCATAAGATTTTTTCAGATACTGATATAAAGAATCAATGTGTTCTTTTCTCTCAGTGATTATCACAACTCTTTTGCCTCCTTTCAATTCAATGATTGCATCTTGAAGAATCAATTTATTTCTCGCTGAATCGTGAATAAGGATTTTTGAAAGCGTTTCAAATTGGTCTGTTTTGGAATTGAAGGGAACATCAAGTTCCGTATTTCTAATAATGATTTTAGCTTGTTGTGCTGTGCTAATTTCGCTTGACTTTATCTCTGAAATTACTTCTCCTAAATGAATGAAAATTAGTTTACCGTCATTGTATTTTCTAAACGGAGTTGCCGTTAATCCATAGAGATAAAATGTTTGAAGTTTTGCAATTATATTTCTAAATGTCTCGGCTGGTATGTGATGACACTCATCAACTATAACAGTTCCGAAAGCAGTTAGAATATTTTCTGCCTTATCTTTCACAAGTTCTTTTGATAAACTCTGAATAGTTGCGATTGTGATTTTCTTTCCAAGCTTACTTTTCCCTTGTCCTATTTTACCGATTTCATTTTTGGGAATTCCTAAAAAAGTTTCAACTCTTTCTGTCCACTGTTCAACCAATTGTTTCCTGTGAACAATGATTAAAGCAGGTTGCTGTTTGTCGGAAATTATTTTCAACGCAACAATAGTTTTACCTGAACCGGGTGGAGCTACAATTACTCCTAAATCCTTCTTAGTAATTGATTCTATAACTGTTTGCTGATGGTCTCTTAGTTGAGCATTGAATAAAAAGGGTATTGCTTTATGTTTTCTTCTTTCATCAATGAAATCATGTTCAATTTTATTCTCTCTACAAAAACGAACTAACTTTCCAATAAACCCAGATCTTTCAGTTGACTAATTTCAAACGTCTATTCCGCAATTAACAGATAGATTATCAAGAGCTTACTAATAAGATTTCCAACTGCGTTGCAGTAGAAAATATTCTATTTATTTCAGAGATAAATTTCATCCAA
>DATDOJ010000411.1:0-20074 GCA_035293345.1 Bacteroidia bacterium | reverse complement strand
GGCTGTTTCCATGTGGCGCCCTTCGGCAACGTGCGCGACAAAACCCGTGTAAATTCTTTCCACTTCATTCTCTCCAATTTTTTTTTCTTCGGCTGTAAGCGGGCGGTTCTGCGAGCCGAAATCAGAAAAGCGTCCCGTCTTTACCGTGTCGAAGGTGATGCCGAGTTTGTTGGAGAAAAATTTCTGAGTGTTGAGAATTATTCCGATGACACCGATTGAACCTGTAATTGTGTTCGGCTGCGCGACAATTGTATCAGCAGCGCAGGAGATATAATATCCGCCTGAGGCAGCAACATCGCCCATGGAAACTACAACAGGTTTTGATTTTTTTGCCAGCGTAACTTCGCGCCAGATGACATCCGAGGCAAGCGCGCTGCCACCCGGTGAGTTCACGCGAAGCACAATGGCTTTTACCGTAGAATCAAGCCTTGCTTTTTTAATGGCGGCAGCAATTGTTTCAGAACCCATGTCATCTTCATCGCTGCCTCCGCTTTTGATTCCGCCAACAGCATAGATGACTGCAATTTTATTTTTGGAATAGGGCTGGTCGTCTGCACCTTTCACATACCTGGCAAGTGAAATTGATTTCAGCTTTGATTTCTCTTCCGTGCCACATGATTTCTTCAAGTCCTTTTCCACTTCATCGTAGAAAGCAACTTCGTCAGCAAGCTTGTATGAAACAGCATCTGCGGCTTTGCGGATTAAAAGATTGTCAGAAATATTTTTTAGTTCATCAACAGAAATATTTCTTGACGCGGAAATATTTCCAAGCATTTCATCCCAGATGGTTGAAAGCAACTTGCCAATTTGCTCGCGGTTTTCTTTGCTCATCTTATCAAGGAAAAACGGCTCGGCAAAACTTTTATATTTTCCGTGACGGATAATTTGTACTTCCACATCTAATTTCTCAAATGTCCCTTTGAAGAACATCGGGTTGGAGCGCAGCCCGCGGAAGTCAAGATACCCCTCAGGATTGACATAAATTTTATCGGCAACCGAAGCGAGGTAATATGCTTTCTGCGAATAGAACTCGCTGTAAGCTGTGATGAACTTTTTTGATTTCTTAAACTCAACCAAGGCATTCCTGATTTCAGTCACCGTTGACATGCCGCCTTCAATTCCTTCAACGGTCAGGAAAATTCCTTTGATGTTTTCATCATCTGCTGCTTTTTCAATTGAGCGGATAATCTGGTCGAGACCAAGAGATGTTTCAATGGTCTGCGAGAGCGGATTTATTTTCGGGAACGTTTCATCAGAACCGCGCTCAGTTATTTTTTCGTCTAAACGTATTTCCAGCACGGAGTTTTTTTCCACTTTTGCCTTCCCGTCATCTTTCAGCGAATACACCATACCGAAAAGAATCATCAGCGAAATAAACATGATTGCAATGAGCGTAAGAAATGTTCCCAGCATGGAGGCGAACATAAATTTGAAGAATTGTTTCATCGGAGAGTTTAAAAGTTTAAAGTTCAAAGTTTAAAGTTAATTGGAATGCAATATTACGAGGTTTATCTTTCATTCGGGAGCAATGTAGGCGACAGAGCGGCAAATATCGAAACTGCACTGAAGCTCCTGCATGATTCGGGCGTGAAGACAAAAAAACTTTCTTCGCTTTACGAAACAGAGCCGTGGGGAAATTCGAATCAACCTGGCTTTCTGAATTGTGCGGGGATTTTTGATACGAACTATTCAGCAAGGAAATTGATGAATGAAATTTTAGGCATTGAAAAACAAATGGGGCGGCAGCGAACAGAGAAATGGCAGCCAAGAAATATTGACATTGATATTTTGTTTTTCGGAAATGAAATTGTGAACGAGAACGGATTAATAATTCCGCATCCTGAAATGCAGAAAAGAAAATTTGTTTTAACACCGCTTGCAGAAATCGCTCCCGGTTTTGTTCACCCGGTTCTGAAAAAATCAATCCTGACATTGTTGTCGGAATGCAAAGATGAATTGAAAGTTGCACAGATAACGATATGAATCTTCCATATAAATACATAGTAATCGAAGGTAACATAGGTGCCGGGAAGACATCTCTTGCAAAGCGAATAGCAAGGCAGTTCAACATTAAATTGGTGGAAGAAAAGTTTGCAGACAATCCCTTTCTTTCCTTATTCTATGATAACCCGCAGCGTTATTCTTTTTCGCTCGAACTTTTTTTTCTTGCCGAACGCTACCAGCAGCTGAAAGAAAATGTTGCATCACAGGACATGTTTCAGCAGCAAACCGTTTCTGATTATATCCTGAGCAAATCACTCATCTTTGCTAAGATTAATCTCAATGAAAACGAGTTCGCATTGTATCATCGCTTGTTTCATATCATTCATTCGCATATTCCCAAACCGGACCTGCTCATCTATCTTCATAAAGATATTCCGGTGCTTCTGAAAAACATTAACAGGCGAGGAAGACAATACGAACTCGGGATTGAATCCGGCTACCTGAAAAAAATTGACGAGGGCTACTGGGAATTTTTCAGGCAACAGTCGGGATATCCCATTTTGGTGATAGACACCAATGAACTCGACTACGTAGACCGGGAACAGGATTATCAGAAAATAGTTTCAGTACTCTCTGAAAAGGTTGATTCGGGGATTCACAGAATTGTATTTTAAGAAGCAGATTGTTAATAAGAATTGTTAATAAATAAATAACTGAATTATTGAATAGCAATAAGAGGAATTTATTTTTGGGCATTAATCTGAATTCAAATTTCATTCATTAAACAAAAATCAAAACAGATGAAAAAATTTTTATTTGCTTTTACAGCGCTCATGATTAGCGCATCCGTCATTTATGCGCAGACCGATGCGGCTGCGCCCACAACATCAGGAAGCAGGAACCAGATGCCCAAAGCGAGGGACTACAACACCTGGACACTGGGATTGCATTTCGGTCCCACTATCTTCAGCGGTGATATCGCTGACGATGCTTTCAACGGTGACAACTTTGCCACTTCACTTGCCTATGGGTTGGCGCTGACCAAGAACATATCCCATACGTTCGGAATACAAGGTCATCTTCTGATGGGTAAACTGGAAGGAACAAATACCATGAGCACGGTTGAATGGTCATTCGAATCAGACATCATGTACCAGGCATCGCTGCGTGCTGTGCTCACGCTGGGCAACGTTTCGTGGCAGAAGCGGAAAAATGTTTTTCATTTTTATTTGGCGGCTGGTCTCGGAACAATGAGTTTTGATGCTAAGAATTACAAAAAGGAATTGTCTCCTGTCCCCGATGCTTCTCCTAAGTTGAACAGTGAAAGTGACGGTAACACGGCTACAGTAATTCCATTTGCCGTTGGCGGAAAGTATAAACTCGGCAAAAAATTAGACCTGCATCTTGAATACAATTACAACATCACCAATACGGATTACCTTGATGCGCTCAATGTTATTCTGTCGAACCCGCATGATTCATACAGCTACATCAATCTCGGCATCACATATAAGTTTGGCAAAAAGGATAACTATATCGAATGGGTGAATCCGATGGAAACCATTTACACTGACATTAACGATATGAAAGATAAAATGGACGCGCTCACCGGTGACAAAGACAAAGACGGTGTGGCTGATATTTTTGACAAAGACGGTTCCACACCCGAAGGAACAAAGGTCTACGGTGACGGAACATCCGTTGACATAGACGGTGACGGTGTTTCCGACAGCAAGGATGCCGACCCGTTCACCAACAAAGGCGCTGTGGTTGATGCAAGCGGAAAAGAAGCTGATGCAGATGGTGACGGAGTAACGGACAGCCAGGATATGGAACCTGGTACACCTTCAGGACAACTTGTAAACTTCCAGGGTAAGACCATCAAAATTACATCATCAGGTGGTGGTGGTGAGGTAGCTTATTGGCCTTCGGTTTATTTTAACCTGAATAGTTCCAAGATTATGTCGGGAAGCAATAGCTCTGTTGCTACTGTGGCAATGATGCTCAAGAGTAATACTGACCTTAAAGTAAACATTACTGGTAATGCAGACAAAACCGGCTCTGAAAAATTTAATACAGAACTCGGGCAAAAACGCGCTGATACGGTTAAAGACGTTCTTGTGAATCAATACGGCATAGATGCATCACGCCTCACAACGGCAACAAAAGGAAAATCAGACCTGCTGAACAGTAAAACTAATTCTGTAAACCGTAGGGTTGATTTCTCGGTGGTGAAATAATTTTCTTCTGCGTACAAGGCAAAGCCCTCAGAAATTTTTCTGGGGGCTTTTTATTTGACTTTCCGGATTCCTGTGCCGGAAACTGCAGGTTCTGCATGGGCTTTCCCGAATCCGGTATCGGACTTGCCAAATCCTGTGTCGGATTTCATAACTCCTCTATCGGATTTCCGGTTTCCTGCACCGTATTTGGAATTTCCTGCACCGGCTTTCCCAAATCCGGCATCGGATATCCGACATCCTCTTTCGGATAACCTAAATCCCCTATAGGACTTCCCGAATTCCCTATCGGATTTCATAAATCCGCTATCGGATTTTCAAAATCCCACGTAAAAAATTAAAATTTCGGGGTTTAGCATTTCGCATGGACATCCTGCGGCAGAAAAGTAATTGCCGCACCCTTCAGGACGTGGTGATAATGTTTGGGAATTACGGCAAGAGCTTTAGCCCATTTCATAAGCTGAAAAATGTATCAGGGTTGATTCAGCTTGGTACAAATATCCCAACCCACAATACCTGCACATACGGCAATGTTCAGCGAATGCTTTGTCCCGTATTGCGGAACTTCAAGGGCAAGGTCTGAGAGGTGAATGGCTTCTTCGCTGATGCCGTTCATTTCATGTCCGAAAATCAAGGCGTATTTTTTTAGAGGAGAAGGCAAAAACTTATCGAGCGGAATACTGCTATCAGTTTGTTCAACCGAAATGACTACATAATTCTGCCGCTTCAATTCCTGAATAGCATCTGTTACGTATTTAAAATATTTCCATGCGACCGTTGAGGTTGCTCCGAGCGCTGTCTTTTCAATTTCGCGGTGAGGAGGCGAGGCAGTGATGCCGCAGAGATAAATGGCTTCCAGCAAAAAAGCATCAGCCGTGCGGAAGATGGAACCGACATTGTTCATGCTGCGGACGTTGTCAAGAACAAGAACTATGGACGTCTTCGCTTTGTCTTTGAATTCTTCTTTTGAAATCCTGTTGAGTTCTTCATTACTGAGTTTGCGCATCTGATAGTCCCGATGAATCGGAAGGACGAAAATACGAATTGACGAATGCCAGTTGTGAACAAGTATTTTTTCTGATTACCGGTTGCCGGTTACTGATTACTTTTATTTTTACCGCTCATGGCAAAGCATCGTTCAATGATAAAAAGCGCTATGTCGGAAGTGGAAACACCTCTGATGAAGCAATACAACGACATCAAGGGAAAATATCCTGATGCGTTGCTGCTGTTTCGTGTGGGTGATTTTTATGAAACGTTTGGCGAGGATGCAAAGAAGGCATCTTCGATTCTTGGAATTGTTCTTACACGAAGAGCAAACGGGAGCGCAACATTTGTCGAGCTTGCTGGATTTCCGCATCATGCGCTGGATACATACTTGCCGAAACTTGTTCGCGCAGGTCAGCGTGTAGCCATCTGTGACCAGTTGGAAGACCCGAAGTTTGCCAAGAAAATTGTGAAACGCGGAGTTACGGAAGTGGTCACACCGGGAATTTCTTACAGCGATAAAATCCTAGAGCACAATAAAAATAATTTTCTCTGCTCTGTTCATTTCAGCGACAGGATTCACGGCATTGCTTTCGTTGACGTTTCCACCGGAGAATTTTTAGTGTCGCAGGGGAATGATGAGCATCTTGACAAGCTTCTGCAAAGTTTTAATCCGAGTGAAATTATTTTCCAGAAAAATTTCAGGAAAACATTTTCAGAAAATTTCGGCAGCAGGTATTACATCTATTGTTTGGATGACTGGGCGTTCAAACCGGAATTCGGAAAGGAAATTCTTCAGAAACATTTCGGAACGGTTTCGCTGAAGGGTTTCGGAATTGATGAGATGGAAGCGGCTGTTGCTGCTGCCGGTGCTGCGCTGCATTACGTGAGTGAAACTCGTAACGAACAACTGAAACACATTCAGAGCATCGCGCGCATAGAGGAAGAAAAATATGTTTGGCTCGATAAGTTCACCATCAGAAATCTTGAACTTGTTTCTTCTGCGAATGAAAAGGCGATGACGCTGCTCGATGTTCTCGATAACACACTCACACCGATGGGCGGTCGAATGATAAGGCGGTGGCTTTTGCTTCCGCTGAAAGATGTGAACACAATCAATGAGCGGCTCGATGCTGTAAGTTATCTCTTGCAGAACACAAATGTTGCCGACCGCATCCGCCAGTTGCTTCGCCAGGCAGGAGACCCAGAGAGATTAATTTCACGTGCAGCACTCAATCGCATCAGTCCGCGCGAAGTTTTGTATTTAAAAAATACGCTCGACCTTGCCGTTCCGCTCAAAGAACTTTGTCTTCAGTCGGATAATCCTTTTTTGAAAACGTTGGGGGACCAGTTGAATCCTTGCCCGGTCATAAGAGAAAAAATAAATAGGGAACTTAAACCCGATGCACCGCCTTTGGTGAGTAAGGGAAATGTGATTTGCGAAGGCGTATCCGCAGAGTTAGACGAACTTCGTTCGATTGCATATCACGGAAAAGATTTTCTCTTACAGATTCAGCAGAGAGAAGCTGCCAGGACAGGAATCGGTTCTCTCAAAGTTGCATTCAACAGCGTGTTTGGTTACTATATTGAAGTCACTCACACGCATAGGGAAAAAGTTCCGACAGAATGGATTCGCAAACAAACGTTGGTAAATGCGGAGAGATACATCACTCCTGAACTGAAAGAGTACGAAGAAAAAATTTTAGGAGCAGAAGAAAAAATCCTGGCACTCGAAACAAAATTATTTAATGAGTTAGTAAGCGCATTGTCAGAATACATTCATCCCATCCAGGTGAATGCATCTGTGATGGCGCAGTTGGATTGTCTTCTGTCCTTTGCAACCTCAGCAGCCAACAATAGTTATGTGCGTCCGCAAATCAATGATTCCAAAATTCTTGACATCAAAGGCGGAAGACATGCCGTGATAGAAAAAAATCTTCCGCTTGGAGAAAAATATATTGCCAACGATGTTTACCTCGACACCGACACACAGCAAATCATGATGATAACCGGACCGAATATGTCGGGTAAGTCAGCGCTTCTCAGGCAAACAGCATTAGTAGTTTTAATGGCTCAATCAGGAAGCTTTGTTCCGTGTTCGTCAGCACAAATCGGAATCGTGGATAAAATCTTTTCACGCGTAGGTGCGTCCGATAATATTTCTTCTGGTGAATCCACGTTCATGGTGGAGATGAATGAAACGGCAAGCATCCTGCATAATCTTTCTGACCGCTGTTTAATCCTTCTGGATGAAATCGGAAGAGGCACAAGCACATACGATGGCATTTCCATTGCATGGGCAGTGGCGGAGTATCTTCACAACCATTCTCAGTTTAAACCAAAAACACTTTTTGCAACGCACTACCATGAACTCAATGAGCTTGCTTCTTCATTGCCTCGCGTAAAAAATTATCATGTATCGGTGAAAGAAATCGGCAACCAGGTTCTGTTCCTCCGCAAACTGGAGCCGGGTGGCACAGAGCATAGTTTCGGGATACACGTAGCGAAAATGGCGGGCATTCCTGCTTCTGTTGTTCATCGTGCAAATGAAATTTTGATTCAGTTGGAAAAGACGAGAGAGAAATCGGGCAACGGGAAAAAGAAATTATCAGACACGCCTGACGGAATGCAATTAAGTTTCTTCCAGCTTGACGACCCGGTGCTTGAGCAAATCAGAGAGGAAATCAAAAACATTGATGTCAACAACCTTACTCCGATGGAGGCATTGAATAAACTCAATGAGATAAAGAAGCTGACTGGAGGATAAATCAAGTATTGCGGATTTCAGATTGAAAATTTCAGATTGACGCGCAATAATTCACTCCGCCTCAGACGGACGCAAGCCCAATGGCAATGATTTTTATATTTGCACCCCCAAGTTCTTTTATACAACCAGCGGAAGTAGCTCATTTGGTAGAGCACGACCTTGCCAAGGTCGGGGTGGCCGGTTCGAGCCCGGTCTTCCGCTCTGAAGGAGTTATACGTTATATGTTATATGTTATACGACAGCCGAATAACGTATAACATATAACATATAACTCTTTTCTTTTTCTGCCCGGGTGTTGGAACTGGTAGACAAGAGGGACTTAAAATCCCTTGGACCGAAACGTCCGTGCGGGTTCGATTCCCGCCCCGGGTACGATATTAATTTTTAATTAATTGATTACCAATTATAAATATTGATATTATTATTACAGGTAGTCGTTTTGGTTGTCGTAAAGAGAGGCTTGAATGGGTATATAAAATAATTTTAATTCGTGTCATTACTGCATCCATTAATATTGGCTCTTCCCCGCATGATTTTTAATTCTGCGGAAAACAATTTTCAGTTTCTGATTTTTACTCACTACTTAACCGGCTCTGTATTTACAGGCGCCTGCAATGAATCTTTCGGGTTACTATTGGATTGTAATGAATCCTTCGGAGTAACAATATCAGCGGCATGAATGATAACCCTTGCGCGGGGATGCGGATGACTCTCTCTTACTCTTACATAACAAGAGGTCAATGACATAACAGCGATCGCTGCAATTGCAATTAGATATTTTTTCATAATTCGTTTTTTTTATTTAACTGGTTCATGATTTACTGGCGATTGCAACGAGTCCCTCTGAATGCTATTACTGTCGGCAGCCGTTTTTACCGAATCTCTCGGAGTTTTATTATCCGAGGCACTGATTTGAACTCCTGCTCCAACAGAACAAGAGGAGAAGGACATGACAGCTATTGCTGCAATTACAATTAAAATGTTTTTCATGGCGTATGTTATTAAATTTATGTCGGTAAAAGTAGATGCCTCTCTGTGCGTGCGTGTTACACAACATTGGAAAAGAGTTACATCATTCACACATTTGAAAAAAGCGAGTATTGATTGTAATTCGTACACTCCAATGGATTATTTTAATTTTGTAGCGTTCAGCCCCGCAGCTTTAACCGATGCATAATAAATGAAACTCTACATCAAATACATGGTAAGCATTCGCTGCAAGATGATAGTGAAAGAAGAATTAAAAAAACTCGGACTTCATTATGTAGCTCTTGATTTAGGCGAAGTGGATGTAATGGAGAACATTACAAAGCAGCAGCGTGAGAAAATAAAAACCGCCCTGCTCAAATCAGGACTTGAGCTGATGGACGATAAGAAAGCCATGCTGATTGAAAAAATAAAAAATGTAATTGTAGAAATGATTCATTACACAGATGAAGTCCCTAAGATAAATTTTTCAGAATATCTGAACGTGAAATTAAAGTACGACTATACTTACTTATCCAATCTCTTTTCAGAAACAGAAGGAACTACCATTGAACATTTCATCCAGCTTCATAAAATTGAACGGGTAAAAGAGTTAATCATTTATGATGAACTCAACCTCACTGAAATTGCCGACAAACTTCACTACAGCAGTGTTGCACATCTCTCCAACCAATTCAAAAAGATTACCGGCTTGACGCCATCCTTTTTTAAATCGCTCAAACACAAAAAACGCATCACGCTTGAGAATGTGTGAATGATGTAACTCTTTTCTAAAGTAGTGTAACAGTTACCCGGGCAAAGGCACTCACCTTTGCCTGAATATTTTAAACTCATTATTATGCTGCTGTTAAACATTGTAATCGTATTGATTGTTGTTGGCGTTCTTCTCTGGCTCGTCAATACGTACATTCCCATGGATGGGAAAATCAAAAAAATCCTGAATGTTGTTGTTGTCATTGCTGTAGTGCTATGGCTGCTGAAAGTATTCGGACTTTTTGATTCCTTCTCGAATATACGGGTGTAAAAAGATGACCGCACATACTCAGTTTGGTTTCATGCGTGAGAATTTATTTAAACAATACTAACAGAACTAATATGACTCTTGGATGGTGGACTGGTTTGGCAATCGCTGCTTTAATAGTTGGCTTGTTATATAAGCTAAGAAAAATAAAAATAAAATAAGTGATGATGAAAGGAAGCATTATATGTTTGATGTCTATCACTTTGTTTTTTCAGGGGTACTCCCAGAGCGATACGATTTATTCTGTTGTACGTGACACGATACCAAAAGACAGTGCATCAGTCATTCCCCCGTTTGCCGCTGAAACAAAAATAGTTCTGAATAAAAAGGAGCAGATATATACACTCAAACCCGGTGTTGATATTCAGATTATTGCTGTTGGTACTGTGTTCTCGCTCTACGCATTTACGGTAATTTATGATAAAGCTCCATCAACAGCAGAGGAAATCAATAGTTTAAAAGTGAGCGACATCAATTCATTCGACCGATGGTCTATCTATCCATATAAAGACGAAACGCACCTTATCAGCGCTATTCAATTCCATGCGTCCATACCTCTTCCGTTTATTATGTTTCTAATTACAAAGGATACCCGACAAGATTTTTGGAAGCTTAGCTTTTTATACTGGGAGACGCTTTCAATCACCGGACTGTTTGGTGCAGGTGCGCCTTACTTCATTGACCGCCATCGCCCATATACCTACACTTCAGAAACTCCGATGGAAAAACGCATGACGCCTAATGCAAAGAACTCTGCATTTTCCGGGCATGTGGAAGTGGTTGCCGCCTCTACCTTTTTTATTGCCAAAGTTTACAGCGATTATTATCCTGAAAAAAAATTGATGATGTTCAGCTTAGCGTCAGTAGCAACCGGAGGTATGGCATACTTACGGTTAATGCAGGGGATGCACTTTCCTTCCGATATTGTTATCGGAGCTGCCATCGGCACACTGTCAGGAATTCTGGTGCCGCATTTTCATAAAACCAAATCAACGAAAGCTCCTGCTTTGGGCATAATGCCTTATTCAACCGGAGATATTAATGGATTGGTTTTAACCTATAAATTTAATAAATAAATCTCTGACTTTTTTTGTTGCATTATAGTTAAGTGTGAATGATGTAATTCTTTTCCAAAGTTATGTAACACTTCTCCAGATGGGGAATCGCACTTTTGCATCAAAATAATTCTAACAAAAAAACAAAATGAAAAATTTACAAAACAAAATCATCATCGGTATTACTATTACCGCACTATTCTTAGGGAGTACTTTCAAAGCAGATGCACAAAAAGGTGAATTCGGTATTCGTTTCATGCCGACATTTTCCTCATTCGATATGCAAACTTCTGATGGCAACACAGTTAGCGGGTCACTAAGCATCGGGTATGGATTCGGTGTGTTCGGAGGATTCAGTTTCACTGACCATATAGCATTGCAGGCAGAAATTCAGTACCTCGACATTTCACAGAAATATAAAGAAAATGATATTGAACGGGAAATCAACCTGAGATATGTAAACATTCCGTTATTACTTTCATTTAATACGGGTAAAACCAAGCCGGTCAATTTGAATGCAGTAATCGGTCCGCAGCTCGGGATTAGCGTTGGAAGCGATGTTCATGTATCGGGCGGTGGTCCGGATTCGGAAGTGACTCACGCTACCTTGTCCGTAAAGACAAGTGATATTGGTTTTGCATATGGCGTTGGTGTTGATTTCGGATTAACCGAGTCACAAAAACTTCGCCTGGGATTAGGGTTCCGCGGTGTATATGGTTTGCTTGACATAAGCGACAAGAGCCAGGCACTCACTGACAATTCCTTTTATGTTCTCGAACGCTCGCAAGTGAAAACATATGCAGGTTACATCGGGTTCTCATTTCTGTTCTGATGAAATAACAACCCTTTATAAAACACAAAACCCGTTTCTTTCTGGAGCGGGTTTTTGTTTTTAAGATTAAATTTGCTTTCCTAAATCAACCCATCTCATGGACACAAAAGAAATTGACCAGCTATTATACGAGGAGAACGTACATCTTGAAAAGTTACACAAGATTGTTAAGGACTCTCTTAAAGAAGAGAAACTCATTGTTCGTAATCTGTTAAATCCCCCGTTGGAGACGCTGACGGTGGGACAAAAAATTTCTGACAAAGTCGCGCGGTTCGGAGGAAGCTGGAGCTTTATAATTTTATTCGGAATCATACTGTCGGCATGGATTGTTTTCAACGTAGCTGCTCTGGGAAGTTTAAAGTTCGACCCGTATCCGTTTATCTTAATGAACCTTATACTTTCCACCATAGCCGCCCTGCAAGCCCCCATCATTATGATGAGCCAAAACCGGCAGGAAGAAAAGGACAGGATGCGAGGCGAAAACGATTACATCATCAACCTGAAAGCCGAAATGCAAATCCGCAGCCTGAATCAAAAGATAGATGTGCTGCTCGAAGAACAAATCAAAACACTTTTCGAAACGCAGGAAAAACAATTCACGTTGCTCAAAGAGATTAACGAGAAACTTGATAAGCAGGTTAAATAAAAAAAACGGTTAGGGGTTAAGTCAGAATCGGTGCGCAGGCGCCATGTTTCATTTCTTTGATAATAAGAATCAATACTCAATGAATAAGCAGCGATACGTTGCAATCCGGAGCCATTACTCCAAAGTGCAGAACCGGGGCGCGATGGTTAAGAATGAAAGCGTTGTTCCTCGGCATAGTTACGCTGAGGATAAGTATCAGTACGCTGAAGCTGAGAATCGTTACGCAGAGGATGAGAATCAGTACGCTGAAGCTGAGAATCGTTACGCAGAGGATGAGAATCAGTGCGCTGAAGCTGAGAATCGTTACGCAGAGGATGAGAATCAGTGCGCTGAAGCTTAGAATCGGTGCGCAGAGGGTGAGAATCGATTTTTGCCTTTAGCTAAACGATGCTGACTATCATTGAAATAAAGAATGCCTGTATCGGAACGATGAAATGACAGGCACAAAGGAAAACAGGCGTTTTTGGTCTTACTTATAAACACCTAAAGAGTTCCGGACTCTTTAGGTATTACATCGTAACCTCACAAGCACCAAGGTGTGAATGATGTAACTTTTTCCTGAAGTTGTGTAACGCCCGTCAGGCGAACGGTGTTCACTTTTGCCAAATGACTATTTCGGTATGGAGAGCAGCAACAACTGCAGGAAGATTATTTTTTATTCATGCAGGCATGTTGAAAGTTGTTTTCATGCTGTTGTTTTTATCTTCTTGTTTCGTACGGTCACCAAAATATTCCACGCTTGAACAAGTGATGTCGCTGAAATTAGGAATGACGAAGGCGCAGGTGGAAGAAACTTTAGGAGTTCAGCCCTACGATTTGAAAGCGTATAACGACACGAGCAATGTATTTATTTATGTGTACCGTGTAACGGAGCGCAGAACCATCTCCTTTAATACCAAGCCGGAAAACGGCAAGGAATTGTTAGGCAAATATGTTCAGTTAGCTGTTACTTTTTCGAAGGGTGGGAAAGTGTTAAGCATAGAATCATGCAGTTTATGCCCGGATAATTTAGTGACCACAAGTAAAATTGATTTTGTCGAGGTACTTGTGTTCTTCACCGTCACATTGCCATTGCTGTTGCTTTATTTTAAATAAACAAGAGCGGCTTGAATTTTCCTAATGTGTGAATGATGTAACTCTTTTCCAAAATTGTGTAACGCCTGAGACCGTCAATGACCGTTCATTTGCACCTTCAAATCATACAGAACAAATTTTTTAATCAATACTAAAAAACATTCCCCATGAAAAATTATTTATTTGTTGCAGCGGCTGCATTGTTAATGTCAGCGTGCAATCAAAAAGAACTTGCCGATTCAAAGCAAACGAATGATTCTCTCCTGTCAATCGTGAATGAACGCGATGCAGCCATTAATGAATTCATTGCTTCGTTCAATGAGGTGGAAGCCAACTTAGATTCTGTTGCTGTCAGGCAGCATATTATTTCTGAGAGCACAGACCAGAAAGGTGAACTTAAGCCGAATCAAAAAGCGCACATCAATTCTCAAATTGCCGCCATCAATAACCTGATGGAGCAAAACCGGAAAAAACTTACCGAGCTGAATCGTAAAGTGAAAAATTCAACGCACAAAAACAAAGAGCTTGAAAATATGATTGCTACCATCAATAGTCAGCTGGCGCAAAAAAATGTTGAGCTTACGGCATTAAATGAAAAACTCAATACCCTCAATGCACAGGTAGCACAGTTGCAGACCTCTGTTACTACGCTTACCGCAGAGGGCGAGGCAAAATCGCAAACCATTGCTGAAGACACGAAGGCATTGCATACTGCTTATTTTGTAGTAGGAAATTCAAATGAGTTGCAGGACGCAAAAATCATTGACCGGAAAGGCGGGCTGCTCGGCATCGGAAGAACTTCTCAACTCAGCGGGGATTTTGACAACAATAAATTTACACGCATCGACTATACCCAAACAGGAACCATTATTGTAAACAGCGAAATGAAGATGGTTACCAGCCATCCGTCCGATTCTTATACGTTGGATAAAGATGGAAAGAATAAGGACAAGGTTAAGAACATCGTGATTACAAATCCCGAAAAATTCTGGAGCGCTTCAAAATATTTAGTGGTGGTGAAAGATTGATTTGTGTTTTCGTTTTTATGTGGTTTGTAGAGTAAGAAACCCCTGAGTAATAAAATGCTCAGGGGATTTCCTTTTATCCCGACAGCCAAAGAGATGTGTGAATGATGTAACATATCTCAAAAGTTGTGTAACAGTTTCTGCTTGTAAGAAGCTCATCTTTGTGATGAGTCCTCAGGATAAATATTTTAAAAGAATTTCAATGGAGTCAGAAGTTACTCCTTCATCATCACCATGGATACTATAGTTAAATTTCCGTTCTACATAAAGTTTGCGCTGATATCCATCGGTACTTTTGCTTTTGTCTACAGCTTATACATCGGACAGGCAATTATTCTTCCGCTTCTTTATGCGACCATTTTTGCAATCCTGTTAAATCCATTCGTCAATTTTTTAGTGCGAAAGAAAATTAACCGGATAGTTGCAATTACCATTACCGTGGTGTCAGCAATATTAGTTACTGCCGGTATCGTCTATTTAATTTCAGTGCAGTTGTCTTTGTTCAGTGAAACGTATCCCGCCCTCAAAGAAAGGTTTAATGAAACGCTTAATGAGATGATACAATGGACCTCGAAATATTTTAATATCAAAATTTCAAAAATTAATAAATGGATTAATGAAACGCAGACTGATGCATTCAAAAATATGGGCGGTGCAATCGGACAGACCCTTTCAGTCATCACCGGCATTATCATTATTGTAGTACTACTTCCTGTTTATATATTCATGATACTTTTTTATAAAGATTTATTACTGGAGTTTATGCGGAAACTTTTTAATGCCGCACATCATGTTGCTGTTTTTGAAGTGCTCACCAATTCAAAAAAAATTATACAGAGTTATTTAGTCGGGCTTCTTCTTGAAGCGGCAATTATTGCAACATTAAATTCCTTAGGATTATTAATTCTTGGAATTGACTATGCAATTATTCTCGGAATCACCGGTGCGCTTCTCAACGTGATTCCATATATCGGTGGCGTTATTGCCATCGCATTGCCGATGATTATCGCCTATGTCACCAAAGAATCTTCCACTTACGCATTGCTGGTTCTTGTTGTGTATATGATGATACAGTTTACAGACAATCATTTCATCATCCCGCGCATCGTAGCTTCCAAAGTAAAAATAAATGCTCTGATTGCCGTTATCGTTGTTCTGATGGGCGGAGCGTTGTGGGGCATTCCGGGAATGTTTCTTTCCATTCCGCTCACGGCAATAGTCAAAGTTATTTTCGACCATATAGAACCGTTGAAACCCTGGGGATTTTTGCTCGGCAATATTGTTCCCACCGCATCAAAACTGAAATTTGATTTTATAAAAAAGAAAAAAAAGATTTGAGATTTACATCATGAAAAAATTTAATCCTGTAATAAAAGTAATCCCGAAACTTCGGGATGTCACGGAAAAATCCATGATTAAGCTCACTGAAAAAACTTTTGAGAGAACAGAAAAGGCAAACGGTTTCTTTGCTGAGGTAGCCGATATGTTTTTATTTATAGTACGCACAACGAAGGAAACTTTCTCGCGTGATTTTGAATTCAGGGAATTTTTTAACCAGTGTTTTCAAATCGGAAATAAATCGCTGCCGCTTGTTTCCATAACCGGAATCATAATGGGTGTGGTGCTCACGATTCAGTCGCGCCCCGTGCTTGTGGATTTTGGAGCAGTAAGCTTACTGCCCGGAATGGTGGCTATTTCCATCATACGGGAAATGGGTCCTGTGATAACGGCATTGATTTGCGCTGGAAAAATCGGCTCAGGCATGGGAGCGGAATTGGGCTCCATGAAAGTGAGTGAGCAGATTGATGCGATGGAAGTGTCTTCCACAAATCCATTCAGATATTTAGTTGTTACGCGGGTGTTGGCTGCGACCTTGATGATACCGCTCTTAATATTATATGCTGATGCAGTTGCGATACTCGGAAGCTGGGCTGGGGCAAACATTAAAGGCGATGTGAGTTTTATTTTGTTTTTCTCTCAGGCATTCAGCTCCGTTGAGTTCATTGATTTTTTACCTGCTGTGGTCAAATCATTTTTCTTCGGAGGAGTAATTGGCGTTGTCGGATGCTATAAAGGATATTCTGCCGGGCGCGGAACGGAGAGCGTTGGCGTTGCAGCAAATTCCGCTGTGGTGTTATCCTCCTTGCTGGTGATAATTGTAGATATGATTGCCGTTCAGATAACTGACATGATGCTATGATGTACACAGCTGAAACAGAAACTTTAAATGCTGTCACATTGAAAACAATGAGCGCTGAAAAGATTATTGAAATAAATAATCTCAGGAAGGGTTTTGGCAAACAGGAAGTGCTAAAGAATATTTCATTAAAACTTTTTTGTGAAGAAAACTTAGTGGTGCTTGGCAAATCCGGAAGCGGTAAATCTGTATTGGTGAAGTGTATTGTCCGTTTAATGAATCCCGATGACGGAACCATTGACGTTCTTGGGAAAGAAGTCAGTTCATTGAACAGGAAAGAATTAGGAGAGCTGAGAAAAAAAATCGGTTTTCTTTTTCAGAGCGGAGCGTTGTATGATTCCATGACGGTGAAACAGAACCTGGAATTTCCATTGCGGAGAATAAAAAGGAATCTCACACAAAAAGAAAGAGACGAAAAAATAAATGAAGTGCTGGAGAATGTCGGGCTTGCTGATGCATTAAATAAAATGCCATCGCAGCTTTCTGGCGGCATGCGCAAGCGAATAAGTTTAGCCCGCACCATTGTTGTTGACCCTCTCATCATGCTTTATGACGAACCCACTACAGGACTCGACCCGATAACGTCCGATGAAATAAGTTCACTCATCAATGCTGTTCAGAAAACATATAAGACATCTTCCATCATCATCACACACGACATTGAATGCGCGCGCGCCACAGCAAACCGTGTTATCATGTTGAAGGACGGAGAAGTTTATCAGGAAGGAAAATTAGATGAGTTTGAAACATCCTCTGACCCGTTAATAAAATCGTTCTTTAAATACATTGGCACTAAAATCTAAAATCAATAATTAAAATGGAACCGCACACATCAAAATTCAAAGTACGTTTAGGACTGTTTATTGCCGGAGGACTGGCGCTGTTTGTATTTGCCATCTTTATAATCGGAAGGCAGAAAAATTTATTTAATCCTGTTTTTAAACTGACTACTACCTTCTACAGCATCAGTGGATTGCAGGTGGGAAATAATATTCGCTTCTCCGGAATCAATGTTGGCACGGTGGACAACATAAAAATAATTAATGACTCAACCGTTCGCGTTGACATGTTGATTAAAAAGGATGTGCAACGGTTTATTAAAGCAGATTGCGAGGCAGCCATTGGCTCCGAAGGAATTATTGGCGACCGGCTATTAATTATTACGCAGGGAAGTTCTGATGCTCCGATGGTAAAAGATGGTCAGCGGCTTGAATCAACCGAACCGGTTGAAACGGATGCCATCATGGCAAGTTTGAAAGTATCTGCGTGGAATGCTGAGATAGTTACGGAACAGCTTGCTTATATTATGACTAAAATAAACAGCGGTAACGGAACACTCGGCAGATTAATTCAGGATTCTACCATTGCAGAAAATATTAATGAGACCATTGTGAATCTTAAAAAGAGCAGTAAGGGATTGGATGAAAACATGGAAGCCGCCAAACATAATTTCCTGCTGAAAGGATTCTTTAGCAAGAAGGAAAAAGCAGCAGCAAAGATTAAAGAAAAGAAGCGAAAGGCAGCAGAGGAAAAAAAGAAAAAGGAAGAAGCTGAAAAAATTGAAACAGATGAAAAAAAATAATTTTAATTTAGCTGTAAAACAATCACACCCCTATGGAAACACTGCAGACAACAGGCACTGATATTACTATCAACCTCGATGGTATTACAATTTGTTACGATGATTTTGGAAAAGGAATACTTCCGGTTATTTTCATTCACGGATTTCCTTTTGACAAATCATCATGGCAGCCGCAAATGGAATTTTCAAAAAACACGAATCGCGTAATCGCTTATGACATCCGCGGCTTTGGCAAATCAACTTCGGATAATCAAAAAGCAAGCATGAGTTTGTTTGCTGATGATTTAATAAAACTGATGGACGCTTTGGAGATACACAAAGCTATAGTTTGTGGTTTGTCAATGGGCGGATATGTTTTGCTGAATGCTGTAACCCTTTATCCCGAAAGATTCGAAGCCATCATTTTAAGCGACACACAATGCATTGCCGATTCTCCGGAAGGAAAAGAAAAACGATACAAAACAATTGAACATATAGAAGCAGGAGGACTTAATGACTTTGCCGATGGCTTTATTAAAAATGTATTTTGTCAGGAGTCATTGGATACTAAAAAGGAATTGGTTGAAAGAATAAAAACTATTGTTCTCACCACATCGTCTGCAACCATAGCCGGAACACTGGCAGCACTTGCGGAACGCTCTGAAATGTGTTCTTCATTAAATAAGATTTCTGTTCCTGCACTTATTCTTTGTGGCAAAGAGGACAAAGTAACACCGCTTGCTCAATCAGAGATTTTGCATCAGCAAATAACGGGTTCAACATTACACAGCATTGCCCAGGCAGGACACCTATCCAATCTTGAACAGCCGGAAATATTTAACCGACACGTTACTGAATTTATTTCTGCTTTGTGAAATGAAAACTCATCATGTGCCGGAATATAATTTTCTTTCTTTTGTTATGCGTCTGCATGAGTGAGTTTGCAATTGCGCAGGAAACTCCTGCTAAAAAGGATTCAACAAAACTATATCGCGACATACAGGAGTTTTCAAAAAAAAGAAAGACAACAAATTTCCTGTACCAGTTTTTGTTCAGACCTGTTGCCGTTCCTACAAAGCAAAAATCGCAAAGCAAAAAAAAGGAGAAACTACCAAGACCGAACAGTGATTTTGAAGGAAAAATAATCCGGGAAATCCACATTACGACCTTAGACCCTTTCGGTTACTCCGTCACTGACACCGCCACTCAAACACAAAACTTTTTATCGAATGCAGGGAACGGAACGCATGTTAAATCACAACGCATCACCATCAGAAACTTATTACTGATACATAAAAACGAACCGTTCGATTCTTTGCTTGTAAAAGAGTCGGAGCGGTTAATCAGAAGCCAGAGTTATGTGCATGAAGTTTCTTTTCTCGTTGTGCCTTCAGGAATAAAATCCGATTCAGTGGATATTTATATTCATGAGTTAGATACATGGAGCATCAATCCGGAGGTCTCCGCTTCTACTGAGAAATACACCGTTGACGTAACCGATAAAAATTTTTTAGGATTCGGTCACCGCTTTCAAAATGTTTTTACCCGCGATTATATCGCAGGCACTAATTCTTTTTATACAAATTATTCTATCCCGAACATCAGGAATACGTTCATCAGTTCAACATTGCATTACGGGATTGACGGACAGGGAAATTACAACAGGAGCATAAATGTTGACCGCCCGTTCTTTTCTCCCTTCGCAAGGTGGGCTGCAGGTGTTTTTATCTTTCAGCAGTTC
>DATDOJ010000410.1:0-13628 GCA_035293345.1 Bacteroidia bacterium | reverse complement strand
GATGCCAACGCTTCATGGGTAACGCTCAAGTTCTCGATGGACTCTGTCATACACACCACCTTTCCCACAAGCGTGGTCAGTTCTGTGCCTGTTGATTTCGCGCTTATGGAAAACAATGCGGGCGCCATCACCAAAGCCAATTACAACTTCGACAGTTTGTTTGTCCCTTATCGCTGCGTTGCCTCGGACATCGAAAGCAAAAAGTCCGTGGTCTTCCGCAATGGCGATTTAGCGCGGGCGGTGCGTGCGTCCATGGCGTTCCCGTTTTACTTTTCCCATGTCGCGGTGAACGGAAAAATTTTATTTGACGGTGGTCTCTACAATAATTTTCCAACCGATGTCATGGACGCTGATTTCAATCCCGACATCATCATCGGTGTCAACGCTGCCGGCAATGATGAACCCTACAATGAAGAGAATATCATCTCGCAGGTGCGCATGATGATGACCACCCCCACCAATTACAACGCCTGCCTCGACAAGACAATTTATATTGAACCACGCACTGAAAGATTCGGCTTGTTTGATTTCCGCAACCCGAACCCGCTCATCGAAACGGGTTACCAAGCCGCGCGCGCAAAGATTGATGCGTTCAAAGCGAATATCAAACGCACTTCCTCAAAAGAAGAACTAAGCGAACGCAGAAAAACATTTCGTTCCGGCAGACCGGAAATCGTCATTGACAAAATCACCGTCAAGGGTGTCAGCGAAAAGCAGGCGGAATATGTCAGGCGGATTCTCAACCCGAAGTCGCAGCCGGTTTCCATCAAAGAGATGAAAGAAAATTATTTCCGTCTTGTTTCTGACGACAACATCAAATCCATTTTTCCCGCCATTCATTTCAACGCGGAAAAAAACATGTATGACATGGAACTCACCATCAGGCGCGAAAAGGATTTGCGCGTTCAGTTTGGCGGAAACATTTCCTCGCGCCCCATCAGCGAAGCGTTTGTCGGAACGCAGTATAATTTCTGGGGAAGTAAATCGCTCAGCTTCAATACGGGTTTTTATTTCGGTCGACTTTATTCTGCGGAGCAGGTGAAGTTCCGCCTCGATGTTCCTTCGCGCATTCCGTATTACCTCGAATCGGATATCACATTCAACCAGTGGAACTTTTACAAAAGCAGCGCGGAGGTTTTTGCCGACAATCGTCCGCTCTACATTGTCCGCTCCGACCGGTATTACGGGCTGAACTTCGCTGTACCCGCGCGCAGCAAAGGAAAAATTATTTTGTCGGGGGGATATTATGAAACGGATGACGACTATTACCAGACAGCGTCTTTCACCGAAAGCGACACTGCCGACCGCACCGCATTCACAGCCGCCATCGCCTCTTTATCGTTCGAGCGGAACACGCTGAACAGGAAACAATACGCCAGCAGCGGAACCTACTTCAACACGCTCGTTCGTTTTGTGAATGGCAGTGAATCAACCATTCCCGGCTCCACTTCGGTGGACAGCATTAAACACAGCGACTATCACCGGTGGTTCATGCTCAAAGTGGTGTATGACAATTATTACAAGAAGCGCGGACGGATACGCCTCGGCTTCTACAACGAAAATGTTTTTTCGAACCAGGACTTTTTCGGAAACTACACTGCATCTGTCCTCATGGCGCCTTCGTTTCAGCCGCTACAGGAAACGCAGACGCTGTTCCTGCCCAACTTTCACGCGCACAACTACATTGGCGCGGGTTCGCGCAACGTCATCAGCATAACGAACAACTTCGACCTGCGCATCGAGGGCTACATCTTCCAGCCGTTCCAGATTTTTGTGCAGAAGCCGGACAAGAAAACCAAATACGGAAATGCTTTTGAGAAGCGTTACATTATTCTTTCTTCGGGGCTGGTCTATCACACGCCCATCGGTCCGCTCAGTTTGTTTGTGAACTATTATGACGACCGCGAAAAACCCTACACCTTTTTATTCCACCTCGGGTTTATTATTTTCAACAGGAGTCCGTTGAATTAATGAAACGCAGGATTTTAAATGCTGCCGTTAGAAATATCTTTTAATTTAACTTTGCAAAAAACATTCTGATGACCACTACACAAATCAAAGCCGACCTTTTCAGATACATTGATGAAATAAACGACAAAAATATTTTATCATCCCTTCTGCGTCTTCTTTCCTCGAAACGTAAAAGCAAAAAAGATTTTTGGGATGAACTCAATGAAAAGGAACGTAATGAAATTCTTAAAGCCATTGACGACCTCGATAACGGCAAGGCATATTCTTTTCATGACGTGGCGGCAAAATATAATACGAATTGAAATTCTGAAACTCTCAGACGCCCGCCAAAATCCGGACAAGCTGAAATATTAAATGGCTGGTCTATCACTCGCCCATCGGTCTGCTCAGTTTGTTTGTGAACTATTATGATGACCGCGAAAAACCCTACACGTTTTTATTCCATCTTGGGTTTATTATTTTCAACAGGAGCCCGTTGAATTAGTAGGGACACAAAATTTTGTGTCCATTCGATTAACAGCAAGGACACAAAATTTTGTGTCCCTACAATTACATCTTCACCACTTTCCTCACCATTCTATTTCCCTCCTCATCCGTTATGGTGATGAAATAAATTCCGGGAGTAAACTTCGACACATCAATCGAAGCGCTCCCCTCTCCTGAAGGAGAGGGGTTGGGGGTGAGGGCGCGGTGCATTAACACTTCTCCAACCACATTGCAAACCTGCACATCATAGCGCGCTGCTTTGCCAAAATTTATTGTTACTTCTGTGGTGGCGGGGTTGGGGAAAATTTTTATTCTTTGATCCGAATTGTCAATTTGATTCAGTCCACTCGCTTGCTGAACAGTAAAAATAATTGTATCAATATCAAAAACAACTGCCCAAAAAGTGTCAGGCAAGTAATAAATAAGTTCATAATTTCCGGCATTTAAAACTCCGATTGTCAATGTGTCTATGGAACTGCAAGGCTGCAAATTTCCAAAACCTCCATGTATAGCAACCACTGTAATTGAATCGTTTACAGTATTAATAGAAGAACTTGTGAGTAAACAAGGATTAATCCCCCAGTGTGTATAACTAATAACTTTTACTGTGTCATTTGTTGTCGGATTGGTTGGAATTATTTTTAAACTGTCTATTCCCGCGGGCTGGGCTTCTGAATTACTTGCCCCTAGAAAAGTCATCAACACTATCGCAAATGTTAGTGGATGTGTTTTCATTTTTTTTAAGCTATAGTTAAATTGTCCAGTGTCATAAAACCCTTTAGTGGTTTATTTCCTCCCTTAACAGTGTTAATTATAACCTTAATAGTCGTTATTTTAACCTTAATAGCTCTAATTCTAACCCTGATTTGATAATTTTTAACCCCAATCAGCATTAAAACACGTGTAAAACGTCTTATCGGGGTTATTTATTGATGTATCAGGGTTGTTTTAAAGATATTTAGGGTTGTTTACTGGCGATTCAGGGTTGTTTATTTGTGTCTTAACACTATAAACTTGCCCGGAGTGAGCGTATCGGGGTTTACTACCGTGATGGTGCTGTATCCCTTAGTCATTCCAAGCATTTCACCGGGCGGAACAATGACAGGAGTGCCAACGGTGCTGCCGCCTCTGTAAACATGGAGCGCCACCGCACCGGCATTCTCCAATGTGCTTCCTATAACTATGCTCGTCACCTTCTTTGTGCTTGCAATGGGCACCTTGGTGGTCTGTTTCTTAGGCGCTTTGGGTGAATCGTCCACCGTATAACCCCAATCGCCCGCCTTCTTTTCCTTGCCCACAAACACGCCCACTAAGAAACCACCGATTTTGCGAAGGTGCGTCATCACCGGGTTCCACAACACATCGCGCTGCTGCTTGCGGCTCTCCTTTTGGAGGCGCTCGGCTGCTGCCGCATCGTTGTCATCAATAGCTTGCTGCGCATCGAGGGACATCTGGGCGAGGTCAATCGTAGGATTCTCCGTGAGAAAAACAGCAAGCGGGCTGACATCGGGCAAAACATAAGAGGCATGCTTTGTTATGATGGCGTCTATCAATGTTTTGAGGTCATCGGGCGTGGCGGGAATCACAACGCGGTTGCCGTTGACGGTGGCGCCCCACGCACCGAGCTTCTGAATATCGCTGACGTAAAACTTTTTTAAGTTTTGCACAATGGCGCGCACGTTTTTGGTGAGCGCCTTCACCGTCAGCTTGGCGGCTTGCTCGAATGATTCGGCTTGGCGCCCGTGTTTGAGGCGCTGCGTTTCGTGCGTGTAGGCACTGGCGGCAGCAAGGGCGTCATTGGCAAGGTTGATATTGTTCTCAGCCAGCATGGCGATGAGAATGCTTGCAACTCCATCGGCTGTGTGCTTTGCCGATGCGTTGTCAAAAAGTTTGCGCTGCGAAACATAGTCCGAGGCGTAGATGATGCGTGCCATGGTTGAAAGTGTTTTTGTTTGATGCAATATTATGCAAAAAAGTTTTACGTGCGACACACTATTTATTCAGGCAAACTATCCCGTTGCACACTCCTTTCGCTTTTCTATATTTGCCGCCCATCATCGAAATACGAATCAATACTAATTTACGAATTACGAATACCTGAAGCAAAATGCCAAATTCGTAATTCGTATTTTCGTAAGACATTCGTAATTCGAAGGGATAATCAATAATCAATAATCAATAATCAATTAAGACATGCAAAGTAAAGGCGCGATAAGATTTTTAGCCATCGCATTGGCAGTGGTTTGTGTTTACCAGCTTTCGTTCACCGTGGTGACCAAGTATTGGGAAAACAAAGCGGAAAAAATTGCAGCCGGTGATGCCGCAATGGCAAAAGCATACCTCGATTCCTTAGCCACCGTTCCGGTCTATAACCTGCTGGTCAAGAATTTCACTTTCGGTGAGTGCCGCGACAATGAAATCAACCTCGGACTCGATTTGAAAGGCGGCATGAACGTGACGATGGAGGTCTCGCTGCACGACCTTATCCGCTCCATGAGCAATTTCAGCAAGGACGGAACCTTCAACAAAGCCCTTGCCGAAGCATCGCAGATGCAGGCAACCAGCCAGAAGGACTTTGTGACGCTTTTCGGGGAAGCATTCGTCAAGGTGGATGCCAACGCGCGCCTCTCGGCTGTTTTCGCCACCAAGGATTTGCAGGACAGGATTAACCTCAGCTCATCGAACGAGCAAGTGCTCAGCGTGATTCGCCAGGAAGCCGATGCCGCCTTCGACCGGACGTACCAGATTATTAAAACACGTATTGATAAGTTCGGTGTAACCGCACCCAACGTGCAGAAACTCGCAGGCAACAGAATTCTTGTTGAACTGCCCGGCATCAAAGAACCCGACCGCGTGCGCAAACTCCTTCAGGGAACCGCCAAGCTCGAGTTCTGGGAAACTTATGAGAACAAAGACATGTACCCGATTCTTGCCAGCGTTGACACCATGCTTGGAAAGCTAAACAAAAAAGACACGCTTGCAGTTACCGATACGACAAAGACAGATACAACAACCACAGCGGCAGACACTGCGCGCAAAGACACTTCCGACATCGCCAAACTGATGGGTAAGTTGACGGCTGACACGGATTCTACAGCAGAGGCAGACACGAGTGCGGAAAAATCTTTCGAAGAGATAGCAAAGGAAAACCCGCTGTTCGCCTATCTCACCCCTGCATACTTTCAGAACGAACAGGGACAAACGGAATTGCGCAAAGGTCCGGTTATCGGAATAGCGCCTGTGAAAGACACGGGGAAAGTCAACAAGTTCCTGGCGATGGAAAAGGTGAGGGCAAAGTTCCCGAAAGAGTTTAAGGCGCTGTGGACGGTGAAGCCCTACGACAAGGAAGGAAAGTTCATTGAGCTTGTCGCCATCCGCATGCCTGCGCGCGAAAACACCGCCCCGCTCGAAGGCGATGCCATCACCGATGCGCGCAAACAGAAAGGGCAGTTCACCGACAACTGGGAAATTGAAATGAACATGAATGCCGAAGGCGCCAAGAAATGGAAGCGCCTCACGGGTGAAAACATCGGCAAGTGCATTGTCGTTGTGCTCGATGATAATGTGTATTCATATCCTGTTGTGCAGGGAGAAATTTCAGGAGGCAGGTCGCAGATTACCGGAACGTTCACCATCAAGGAAGCCGAAGACCTTGCCAACATCCTCAAGGTTGGTAAACTTCCCGCTCCTGCGCGAATCATCGAAGACACCGTTGTAGGTCCCACACTTGGTCAGGAATCCATTGACTCGGGATTTCTTTCATTTGTGATTGCGCTCATTCTTATTCTCGTGTTCATGGTGGCGTATTACAACAACGCGGGCTGGGTGGCAGACGTTGCTCTGTTCGTGAACGTGTTCTACATCATGGGTGTGCTTGCCTCGCTGGGCGCTGCGCTCACACTTCCCGGCATTGCCGGTATCGTGCTCACCATCGGTATGTCGGTTGACGCCAACATTCTTATTTACGAACGTATCCGCGAAGAACTTCGTCACGGAAAAGGATTGCGGCTTGCGGTTGATGATGGTTATAAAATGGCTTACTCCTCCATCATTGATGCCAACGTAACAACCATCCTGATGGGTGTTGTGCTGTTCATTCTCGGCAGCGGACCTATCCAGGGATTTGCAACCACGCTGATAATCGGTATCCTCACTTCAATGTTCAGCGCTATATTTATTTCGCGCCTCATATTTGAAGCGCGGCTTGCGAAAAACAAAGTCATTAAGTTCTCGAACAAATACACCGAAGGACTTTTCAAAAACATCAACATCAACTTTGTTGTGAGGAGAAAAAAGTATTACATCTTTTCATCCATACTGATTCTTGCCGGCATTGTTTCTTTCGTCACGAAAGGATTCGACTTCGGAGTTGACCTTGTGGGCGGAAGAAACTTCATGGTGAGTTTCGATAAGTCCATCACCACTTCAACCATTGCCGATGCGCTGAAAAATCCGTTTGGCGGGCAGGCGCCCCAGGTGAAAACCATCGGAACCGGAAACACGTTCAGCATCATCACCGATTACAGGATTACCGAATCGGGCGAAGGGGTGGATAACGAGGTTACACAAAAACTTGAAGAAGGACTTTCGTCCATCGCTGGCAATAAACACGAGGTGCTTAAGTCAGTAACTGTTGGTCCCACCATTGCCGATGATTTGAAAGCGGCTGCCGTGTTCGCTGTCATTCTCTCCTGGATTATTATATTCATTTATATCCTGATTCGTTTCAAGAAGTGGCAGTTCGCTGCCGGAGCGACAATCGCACTTGTGCATGACGTGCTTGTGGTGATGTCTGTGTTTTCAATGTTGACAGGAATATTGCCGTTCACTATGGAAATAGATGCTTCGTTCATTGCCGCCATCCTCACCGTCATGGGTTATTCCATCAACGACACGGTGGTTGTGTTCGACCGGGTTCGTGAATTCACAGGCATCCATCACACGCTCGACCAGAAAACGGTTATCAACAACGCACTCAATGCAACGCTGAGCCGGACGATTAATACATCACTCACCATTTTCTTCGTGCTGCTTGCCATCTTCCTTTTCGGTGGCGATGTCATCCGCGGATTTATATTTGCCATGCTTGTGGGTATCGTCATCGGAACCTATTCTTCTGTTTGCATTGCCACTCCGGTGGTAATTGATTTGGCTAAGGATAAAAAAGTGCAGTTATAAGTTGGTTTAACAATATTTTTTTTCAGCCCCTGAAATGAATTTCGTTTCAGGGGTTTTTATTGGAAAATAACACACGGGTGACACTGATACAGCGGATAAAACGGATTTTAAAATCAGCATAAATCCGTCCTTTCCGTGTCATCAGCGTTCCATGTTTAATTATTCTTATTTGTATTCTTAACTTTATCCCTGATTAAATTTCTTTTCTAATTCTCAATTGTCAACTGTCAATTATCAATTCTGAAACATGGCTCTCCTGAATTCCTTTCTAAGCTGGTGGATGAAAAAAAGAATTCACCAGCTCGAACTGTTCCTCAAATATCCGCAGGATGTTCAGGGCGAGGTTTTTCATAAACTCATCCAGCAGGCGCAGAACACGGAGTATGGAAAAAAGTATTCTTACTCCGACATAAAGAATCCAAAACAATTCAAGGAGCGTGTTCCCGTCATGAATTACGATACATTCAAGCCGTGGATTCAGCGCGTGATGCAAGGCGAGCAAAACATAATCTGGAACACGGAAATAAAATGGTTTGCCAAATCATCGGGCACCACGAGCGACAAGAGCAAATTTATTCCCGTCAGCCGCGAGGCAATCGAGGACTGCCATTTCAAAGGCGCCAAGGACTTACTCTCTATTTACTGCAACAATAACCCGGACACAAAAATCTTTGACGGCAAAAGTTTAACACTGGGTGGAAGCCATCAAATCAATTCCATTCCCAAAGGGATGGATACCCACAGCAACGAATCCTTTTCCGGTGACATCTCCGCCATCCTCATTCAGAATCTTCCCAACTGGGTTGACATCATCCGCACGCCCGACAACAGCATCGCCCTCATGGAGGACTGGGAAGCGAAAATTGAAAAGATGGCAACCGTCACCGCTTTCGAAGATGTCACAAACATTTCCGGTGTTCCCACCTGGACGCTCGTGCTTGCCAAACGCATCCTCGAAATCACGGGAAAGAAAAACCTGACTGAGGTGTGGCACAACCTTGAGCTTTTCATTCACGGTGCGGTGAGCTTTGTTCCATACCGCGACCAGTTCCAGCGGCTCATTCCGTCCGGCAACATGCGCTACCTTGAAACCTACAACGCCTCCGAAGGATTTTTCGGAATTCAGGACCGCAGCGATTTGAGCGAACTCCTCCTCATGCTCGACTACGGAATTTATTATGAGTTCATGCCGATGGAAGAATACGGCAAAGAACACCCGCGCACGGTGGGGCTTGATGAAGTGGTGACAGAAAAAAATTATGCCCTCGTCATTTCAACCAATGGTGGCTTGTGGCGCTACCTCATTGGCGACACCGTCAAGTTCACCTGCCTCTCGCCCTTCCGCATTAAAATCACCGGGCGCACCAAGCATTACATCAATGCCTTTGGCGAAGAAGTCATTGTGGATAATGCCGAGAACGCCCTGCAGATTGCCTGCGAAAAAACCAATTCCCTTGTGCGCGACTACACCGTGGCGCCCGTCTACATTTCCGAAAACGCAAACGGGGCGCATGAGTGGCTCATTGAATTCGAGCGCCCGCCCGTGTCGCTCCAGTTTTTTTCCGAAGTCCTCGACAACGCCCTCAAGTCCCTCAACTCCGACTACGAAGCCAAGCGCTACAATGACCTTGCCCTGCGCAAACCCATCATCAACATCCTCCCCGAAAACACATTCTTCAACTGGCTCAAAGCAAAAGGAAAACTCGGAGGACAGCACAAAGTCCCCCGCCTCAGCAACGACAGGAAAATTGCTGAGGAGATTTTGGGGATGGAAAAAGCAAGAGTGTAAACACACTCGTCATACCGAGCGAAGTCCCCTCTACGCGAAAGCCACTGCGAAAGAGAGAGGGGATTTAGGGGTGTGTTGTAAAGCGCCCTCGTATCTCTCACAACCTTTTCCAAAAAAAGTTCCGTAGGAACGACCTGTTGGTAGAAAAACAATCCACCCCAAAAACAAAAGCTCCGTAGGAGCGACCTATCTCACAAAGCAAAACTCCTAAAGCGTTCCGAACGCTTTATGGGTTAGCCAAAAAATTTAACACGGTTTGATTGAACAAGTTTGGATTTTCTTGCGGTATGAAATGCGATGAATTAGGGAAGATTACCAACTGGGCATTAGGAATGGTATTAGCAATTAATTTCGTATGAGATTCTCTAATTATATCGCTATCACCAGCCATAACAAGTGTAGGAACTTTAACATTCCTCAAATCTTTAGGATTAATCTTAGGATATTTCAATAGCATTTTTATTAGTTTCTTATCATGCTCCGCTTGATTACTGAAAAAAGCTAAAACGCTTAATAATAATTTTATTCTTCGCGCCTCTCTTAAGTCCTTAATATTAACAGATGTTTTATCAGGATACAGATTAGCTCCCATGACGGCAAGTTTTTTTACTTTTCCAGGATACTTCATTGCGATGATTAGCCCTGTGTTTCCTCCATCGCTCCATCCAACAACATTTACTGAATCTAAATGTAATGAATCCAATAGTTCGTTCATGTCATCTGCCATTAAATCATAACTCAGCTCTTTTTTAGAATCGGTTGATTTTCCTTGTGCTCTGCTATCCACTGCTATTACCTTGAACAATTTAGAAAATTCAGGTATTTGATTTTCGAAGTCAATAATACTTTGTCCATTCCCATGAAGTAATAAAAGAGGCTCTCCAACACCGTAAGTTTCGTAATATATTATAATTCCATTTATGGAAATAAATTTACCAACTTCTTTATTATCCCCAAATTTATTTGATTGAGCAAAAGCACTTGATATTAGAAAAAAAAATATTAAGAAAAATCTTTTATTCATAATTGCTGTGCTGTCAGAACTTCCATCCAGACAAATGTATCAACTTAATTTTTCATCACTCACTCCGCATTCGGGCAGCGCGCAGGGCATCATCAGGGGCTAAAGCCCATTATCCTTTTATTGCCATGCATTTCCTTTCATTGCCGTCAGTTTAAACTGACGGCAATGAAAGGAAATGCATGCAATTGGCTTTAGCCAAAACATTAGCCAAAACATTTTTCACACAGTCATTTTGCTCCATCCATATTTTGTCATGAATTCATCCACCTCTTCTTCAAAAGATTTTTTTGTATGATGAGCTTCCTGATTTCTGATATATTCTTCCACCCGCTCCCTGTGCGACTCGCTCACCGACACAGCAAAATAATCATCCTGCCACATAAATTTTTCCTTAGTCAGTTTGTTTTTATTTATCCAGAATGACGACTCGCTCTTAATGAGCTTTGCAACTTCAGCAATGCTTTGCTCTTTTCCCAGCGAGACAAGGCAATGCAAATGCTCTGTGTAACCATTAACTGCCTGGAGAAAAATATTCTTCTCTTTACAATTATCTATGATATGGTTGTGCACATCATACCTGATTTCTTTTGTGAGCAGAGGCACATGGTTCTTTGTCGAGAAAACCAGGTGTACCCAGATTTTTACATAAGACATAGAAATATTCTTTCCCGCCAAAAGTACCAACTTAATTTTTCATCACTCACTCAGCATTCGGGCAGCGCGCAGGGCAACATCTGGGGCTAAAGCCCATTAACCTTTTATTGCCTTTCATTTCCTTTCATTGCCGTCAGTTTAAACTGACGGCAATGAAAGGAAATGAAAAAGAAATTACATCCGATTGGCTTTAGCCAAAACATTTTTCACACAGTCATTTTGCTCCATCCATATTTTGTCATGAATTCATCCGCATCTTCTTCAAAAGATTTTTTTGAATGATGCACTTCCTGATTTCTGATATATTCTTCCACCCGCTCTCTGTGCGACTCGCTCACCGACACAGCAAAATAATCATCCTGCCACATAAATTTTTCCTTAGTCAGTTTGTTTTTATTTATCCAGAATGACGACTCACCCTTGATGAGCTTTGCAACTTCAGCAATGCTTTGCTCTTTTCCCAGCGACACAAGGCAATGCAAATGTTCTGTGTAACCATTAACTGCCTGGAGAAAAATATTTTTCTCTTTACAATTATCTATGATATGGTTGTGCACATCATACCTGATTTCTTTTGTGAGCAAAGGCACACGGTTCTTTGTTGAGAAAACCAGATGCACCCAGATTTTTACATAAGACATAGAAATATTCCTTCCCGCCAAAAGTATAAACTTAATTTTTCATCACTCACCCAGCATTCGGGCAGCGCGCAAGGCATCCACGAAACCTGTCCGCCTTTGGAGGAAGAGCGAACCGTATGAATTTTAGTTTATAGAAAACTTCATACTAAATTTTTTTCAGCAACCACACTAAGTCAAAGAGTAGTCAATTAAAAATTCATGCGGTTGGTTGGAGTTTATCCCGATGGCTATCGGGCAATGTCGTTAAGTTAACGAATGTTCTATACTTGAACATTGAAAATTGAGCATTGCTCATTGAACATTTATTTTAAGGAATGTTCAATAATCAATTTTCAATGCTCAATTTTCAACTCCTGAATCCTTAACTTAATGACATTGGGCTATCGGGATGGGCTGCTTTTCTTTGTGGCTTTTATCCTGAACCTACCGAAGGATTCTTTTGCAGAAATAAGCAAGAATGCATAATTCTTGCAAAAAACACATTCTTTGGAAGCCAAATTCATCTCTCTGGAAGCCAAAACGACTGCAATGGAAGCCAAAATCTCTGCTCTGGAAGCCAAAACCACCGCTCTGGAAACCAAATTAACTGCGTTGGAATCCAAAACTGTTGCTTTGGAAACCAAAACCTCTGCTCTGGAAGCCGGAACGACTACATTGGAATCCAAAACGACTTCTCTGGAAGCCGAAACCATTACTTTGGAAGCCAAATTCATTTCTCTGGAAACCAAAACCTCTCTTTTGGAAACCAAAATCATTGCTTTGGAATCTAAAACCACTGCTCAGGTCTTCAAAATAACTGCCCTGGAAACTAAAACCACTACTCTGGAAACCAAAATCATCTCTCACCTTTCCATACTTTGAACTTCGGATTTCAAATGCAGACGTTTAATGTCAACACCCTGACCACAAGCATCAGGACTTTGAACTTTGAACTTTGAACTTTGAACTACCTTTGCCTTAATGAAAAAATCTTTTCTCTATCTCCTCATTTTCCTCCTCCTCACCTCCCTCACGGGCGACTGGCATCTCATAAAAAAAATTCCGTTCACCGAAGTTGCCGCCTTCACAACGGACAAACTCGGTAATGCTTATGTGGTAAGTGAAAACATGCTGCTTCAGTTCGACAACAACGGATTGCCTGTAAATCATTACTCAGAAAAAAATCTCGGGCGGCTGTCTTCTGTGGATGCAGTGAATCCGTTCAAGCTGCTTTGCTTTTATCCTGACTATGCACAGATAAACATTCTCACTTCAAAATTAGTTCTGCAGTCAACCATACAACTTCGCGGAATGGGAATTGAACAGCCCGCGCTCATCTGCAACTCTGCCGTTGATTACGGAATCTGGATTTACGACCGCCAGGATTTCCAGCTCAAAAAAATTGACCTCAATCTGCAAATCTTCCGCGAGAGCGGCAACATTCCCCAAAGCACCGGAAGAGAATTTAATCCTGTCGCCATGCTCGAAGCGAATGATTACGTTTTGCTTTCCGACCCCGCCATCGGAATTTTATTTTTCGATTTATTCGGAACGTATTACAAAACGCTGCCTATTAAAAATGTTTATTCCATGCAGACGAAAGACAACGATTTATATTACGTGAGCAACGGAGAGCTGCGCATCTACAACTTCAAAACCTTAGCTGACAAAAAAATAGAACTGCCCGTAAGCGATTCCATCACCGCCTCCCGCTTCGAGCAAAACCGACTCATGCTCCTCAGCGGAAATGAGTTGAAGTTTTATTCTATACCAATGCTGATTGAAAATACGTAAGATTGACAATTGACAGTTAATAAAATTTGTGACGTATTAATAAGAATAGGAAAGATAAAACGTAAGAACGGGGTAACAGATGGAATCCTTTCTTACACCACAACAAGTCATC
>DATDOJ010000409.1:0-6752 GCA_035293345.1 Bacteroidia bacterium | reverse complement strand
TAGTGGTCATTTGAATGCTCTCATGTTCTTTGTAGCCCATCACTTTTGCGATGGCGCGCGATAATTTTGTTTCACCGGTTTCTCCGCGGAGAGTGCTGATGTTTTTCTGAAAACTTATTTGTCCGTCTTGGAGGAAAATGACTTCGTCAACGAGTTCGTCCAAATCGCTGAGGACATGGGATGTGATGAGGATGAGTTTTCCTTTGGCTTTTTCTTTTATGATTTTTTCTTTCAGCATTTCGGTGGAGACGGGGTCGAGACCTGCGGTGGGTTCATCGAGAATGAGAATCTCAGGGTTAAAGAGGAAAGCAAGAGATGCGCTTATTTTCTGGCGTGTGCCTCCTGAAAGTGTTCCGAGTTTTTTTGAATTAATGTTTTCGATTTCGAAACGGCTGTGCAAATCGGTGTCGCATTTCTCCCATGAGGTTTGACGGATGTCAATCAGCATGTTGAACAATTGCTGAATGGAAATATTCTCGGGATAACGCCCGATCTGCGGCATGTAGCCGATTTGGTTTTTGTATTCCCACTCTCCAATTATGGATGCATCATTGATAAATATTTTTCCTTCCTCGGGGAACACGAGCCCGAGAACGGATTTGATGAGCGTGGTTTTTCCGGAAGCGTTGGGACCGATTAAGGCAAAACATTTTCCGCGCTCCAGTGACAAGGAGATTTGAATGAGAGCAGTGAGCTTGCCGAACCGCTTGGTGAGATTTTCTATGCGAATCATAAACGGGACTTCATGAGCGGTGTGTCATCTTTCAAATCAACGGGTGTGATTCCCGGAATTGCTTTCTCTGCTCTTTCGAGAAGCATCACCATGAAACTGCGGTAGAGCATGATGCTGTATGGCATTTGTTCGGCAACCATGGAATATAAACTCACAGGTCGGTATGGCACATCGCCAATGCCGTCTTTGTTTAAATCGTAACCGTCATATTTGTCCCAGTAGTTGTTGCTGAACTTATTGAGCACGAGTGTTCCGTTGGTTGCCACGTCAAAAGTGTTGGCGGTAAATTTATTTTTTTCAACCACGATGTCGCTGCAGCTCGACTGGATGCGGAATCCCCAGCCGTTGCTTTCAAAAATATTTTTCACCACGCGGATGCGGCTCGTGCCTTCCATGTAAACACCCACCGTGTTTCTGCTGAAGTGATTTCCTTCGATGTGGCTGTCGGAAATTTCTTTAAGCAGAATTCCGTAAGAGCCGGCTCCTTCATTCTCGGAGAAGATATTTCCCGTCATGGTCACGTGATGCGAGAACATGACAGCAACACCCGCACCATTGTTGCTGAATGTATTACCTGAATAAACGTTGCTGTGCGAGAACATAAAGTGTAAACCATAACGCAGGTTTCTCTCGCTGATATTTTTTTCAATAACAGAGTTAGTGACGAACTCAAAATAAATTCCGTCACGCTGACCGGAAGCAGTGTTGCCGGTGATGTGCATGGAATCGGATTTCCAGCAGTGGATTCCGTTTCCCGTTTCCAGTTCGTTGACGGAGATGGATTTAATTTTATTGTTGGTGATGAAGCAATGGGAAGCGTTGGCGCAATACACCCCGAAGAAAACATTTTCAAAAACATTATTATTAACCGTTACGTTTCTTACATTCATAATTTTGATTGCGCTGATTTCATTCATGTCGGAATGACCGGAGTTGGTAAAACGGAATCCTTCCACCCGTACATCATTTGCGCCAATGCTCATGATTTGGAATTTGTTGTTGCCATCAAGCTCAGGATAATTTTCTCCTCTCAGGACGAGCGGCTTCAGAATCATGAGGTTGTTGACATAGTAATGTCCTTTCCGGAAAATTACAGTATCGCCTGCAGAGGAGGTTTCTAAAACTTTATTGATTTGCTCAGAAGAAAATGATGGAGCAATAATTACACTTCGTGAAAAAAGAAAAGATATCTGTGAGAAAATGAGAAGCAGAATTGAAAAAAAATATTTCGCGGCATGACAATTCATTCTGTTTTGATTATGGACTTAGATGTAACGGAAGTTCCGCCATGCGAACCGATAAACCGCATCACTTCTTCTTCCGTTGCAAATGTAGCCATATTGCCGCCCATAGGAGAGCCAAGTGATTCGCTTGTTGCCGCAAACGATTCATTCAGGTTGAGGAATTCTCCCGGCTTGTTAAAGTTATTTACGAAGATGTCTTGGATTTCCATGGCAGGAATTTTTCCTCCTTCTGCAAATTGCTTTGCGCAGATTAAATCATCAAACATAAATGCTTTTCCTTTAACAGAAAGAATTTCAACAGCAAATTTTTTATCGACAATCGTCATCTTGCAGTTGTCGCATTCATCCTTGCCGTAATTGACCGGCTTGAAATCATTGCTGCATGATGTGAGAAAAATCAACGGAGGAATTAATGCAAGCACAGCGGAAGTAATTTTTCTACGGCTTGCTCTCCAATCGAAAAGTCCTACGAAGAAAACGATTGCACCGAAGCTGATGAAAATCCATCCGCCAATATCAGGCATTGAATAGGCGTCAAAGTTCAGCAATTGTTTGTGCCCGATTATGGGTGGCTGGTAAGACATACCCGGAACCTTGATGGGGGCATGTGGGTCAAGCTCATGCCCGTAATGATATCCCCACTTATAGAAATCATAAAGAACAAGCAGGGCGAGAATGAGAGAAAGTCCGAAATAAGCATGCAACATTTTTCTGCTGCCGGTGAATGCAATAAACAGCGCAAGTAAAATATAAAGACCAACTGCGTAAACAAGATAACTGAATTCAGGAAACATTTCCGCTTTAATTTTTCCCATGCCTATATAATGATTGAGACCATTGATGATATCAACATCACCTGATAATTTGCTCAGCCATATTTTCATTACCAGCCCCTCCGGGTATTGCGGTGCGAACAAATCAATGCGCCACACGGGAACGAAATAGGTAATGATGATGAACAGTGAAGACACACCAATAGCAAACCTTGACAGGTTACTGAGTTTTTTCATAATTTGTTTTGCGGAGAGCCGGGCTCTCTGCGTTTCGGGATTCGGGAATTAATCAGCAGGCGGTAAAAGTACTGCATCTACCACATAAATAATTCCGTTTGATGCAGGAATTGTTGCAACCACATTTGCTGAATTGTTCACCATCATTTTTCCGTCTTTGATGCTGATGGTAATGTTCTTCAGATTTGCCTGGTTGATGGTTTGCCCGTCACTCATGTATTCTTGCTTATATACTCCGACAGAAACATGATATTCAAGAATGTTTTGAAGCTGTGCTTTGTTTTCATCCTTCATTAAATTTTCGAGAGTTTCTTTCGGGATTTTTCCAAACGCATCATTGGTGGGTGCAAACACGGTGAACGGACCAGCGTTGGCAAGGTCGTTTACATAGTCCGCCTGCTTCAGTGCAGCAACTAATGTCGTGTGGTCTGGTGAGCCGACTGCAATTTTAACAACGTCTTTTCGAGATTCATCATCGGCAACGGCTTCTTGTCCGCCTGCTGAAGGTTGTTCTTCGGTGGTTGCAGTGGAACCGGCATTTTGTTCTCCGCTGTTGCAGGCAGTCCATGCCAGTGCAAGAAGAGCGAGTAAGAAAGTTTTTGTTTTCATAGTGAGAGGATTTTATTTGAAGTTTTAATTTTTGTAAGCCGCAGATTCGCAGATTATTTTTTAAATATTTTTCAATCTGCGAATCCGCGGCTGTTATTATTTACTCAGTTTCTTTCGGTTGATTTGTTCCTGTGCTGAAAGTGATCGGTACACTGGAACCTGCAACACTTACACGAATGTATCCCTGCATTTCCTGGTGTAGCGCTGAGCAGAAGTCCGTACAGTAGAATGGAAATACTCCGGTGCGGTCTGGCTTCCATACAAGTGTTTGTGTTTCGCCCGGCATGATTAGAAGTTCAGCATTGTTGGCGCCCTTCACTGCAAAGCCATGCGGGATATCCCAATCCTGTTCGAGGTTTGTAACGTGGAAATAAACCACATCACCCATCTTCACTCCTTCAATATTATCCGGAACAAAGTGCGAGCGGATGCAAGTCATATTCACATGTACTTCGTTCCCTTTGCGTTCAACTTTCGCTTCTTTCTCTCCCATGGACACATAAGGATGTTTGTTTTCTTCTATCCTGTAAAACTTAGTTGAATTCTTGGTAAGAAGTTCAGCGGGAATCGCTTCGGCATAGTGCGGCTCGCCAATGGTGGGGAAGTCGAGAATGAGTTTCATTTTTTCTCCTGAGATGTCATACAACTGTGCGCTTTGTGCAAGTTCAGGTCCCGTGGGGAGGTAACGGTCTTTCGTAATTTTATTGTATGCAATCATATATTTTCCCCAGGGCTTTTTTGTGGGTCCACCCGGAACAGAGAGGTGACCTATTGAATAATAAGTCGGAACGCGGTCAACGACCTGCAAGTCACTCAGCCGCCATTTCACAACTTCCGATGAAACGAAGAATGAAGTGTACGCATTTCCGTCAGCGTCAAATTCGGTGTGCAATGGTCCGAGTCCCGGTTTTTTTACTTCACCATGAAGAACAGCATCATATTTCAGAACAGGAATTCCTTCATATTCACCATCGAAATTCTTCGCAGTAATTGCTGCCTGAATTTTTGTGAAGGAGAAAACAGGAATCATGGCTGCAAGTTTTCCGCTGCCTACGATGTATTCGCCTGTCGGGTCGGTATCGCAGCCGTGCGGTGATTTGGGGCAAGGCATGAAGTAAACCATGTCAGGACAATCTTTCGGGTCAAGCACCGTGACTTCTTTTTCAATCGTTGAAGTTGCTGAATGTGTGCTTTCGTTATAGACATTATGGGCATAAGCAACACTCCGCTTTTCTCCTTTTCCCGCTTTAAGATATTCTTCCGCTTTTTTCCAGTTCACTGCCATCACAAAATCCTTGTCTCTTTGTGATGCGTTAACTTCAAGCAGCGTGTTTGCTCTTTCTGAATTGTAGCAACTGAAGAAAAACCAACCATGCGATTTTCCTTTTCCTGCACGAGCCAAATCGAAGTTTACACCCGGCAACAGAATCTGGAATGCAATTTTCATCCTGCCGTCTTCCGGAGCAACGCTTATGAAACTCACCGTACCGCGGAAATTTTTCTTGTAGGTATTGATGGGCACATCACCGTTGGTATTATCCATCGGAATTGAGAAGCGTGTGCCTGCAACTACGTATTCAGAATTTTCCGTGATGAACGGTGAAGAGTGGTTGCCACCGCTGTTCGGGATTTCAATAATTTCTGCTGTGCGAAAAGTTTTCAAATCCACACGTCCAATTCGTGGTGTGTTATTTTCATTTCCGAAAACCCAGCGCCCGTCATGTAAGCCGTCTGTTTGGGAAAGTGCGATATGATGCAAATCACCCCATGGAACAAACCCATGTGATGTATTCAGCATCGGCTTGGTTTCATCGCTGTATCCGTAGCCCTTTTCAGGGTCAACGGAAAAAACGGGAATCACCCGGAGCAAGCGTCCGGAGGGCAATCCGTAAACAGCCATTTGCCCGCTGAAGCCACCGGAAACAAAATCGTAGAACGCGTCATACTTGCCTGGGGCAACGTATGTTTTGGCTGCTGCATCGCCTGTGACTGCCTGCGAGGGTCCTTTGGGTTTGCATGAATAAAGCAAAGCTGAAACTGAAAGTGCCAGCATTGAAACATAAATCATTTTCTTTTTCATATTGTTTTGGTTTAAGCGTTAGTAAATTATTTAACTCCGTCATTCTGCCGCATGAATTCATATACATGCCGCGCATCATCATCCGACAAACCCTGGTTGGGCATCCGGACAAGACACTCTTCAAGCAATGCCTGAGCAGCAGGATCTTTGTTGAGCATTTCATCCGGGTTGGTGGTGAAATTCAGTATCCATTCCACTTTTCTTCTTGTGGTGACACCGCTCCATCCGGGACCAACAAGTTTTTCTTTCGTGAGTTTGTGACAGGCATTGCATTTCAAATCATAAATTCCTTTTCCGGTTTCAGCCATCTTGACATCGAGGGTCGGAGAAATTTCAACATCGGTGAATTTGCCTATGCCTTTGGCTTCATCCTCAGCGTCTGGCTTTCCTTCTTTAAAGAGGTCGCCTGTTTGGCTATCGCTTCCGGAGGTGTTTTGATTATCGCCTCCGCCCGAACAGGCATAGAGCAGGGCTGCTATGCTCAGGATGATGAATAATTTTTTCATAAGGGGTTTTTGGTTTTGAGGTGCAATAATATTTTGCGCACGAACATACTTTTTATGATAAATATAAGCAAGGAATATGATTTATATCATTCTTTTGAAAAAAAACACCCGCTTTAGCCAGCGGAATTAAAAAACGGGAATGGTTTTATCGTTCATAAAAAGAGCCGTATCCGTCAGTTGACGAACACGGCTCTTTTTACTTCTCTGTGAGATTACCCTATCACCTGAAGCTGTATCGCACTCCAGCCGCCTGCATACTGCGGGTAGCTCGTATTGAACCACCGGAAATAAATCACTAACCACTTTGCCTGGTTTTCGCTGCCTGCATCAAATTCAAAATGCGCTTTGGTTGATGTTGCCTTCTGCAGCAGTTTGCTGTTAGGGTCGGTGATGGCATCCTCTGCCTTGTCAACCACTGCCCAGGCATACTGCACACTGTCGGCTCCGGCTTCGGTGGCAATGCTTGCGCGGCTCGAATCCGCCTCAGTGCGCACACGGATGTCGAATTTACCTGTGCCGGTTCCGGCAGCAATAATCGGATGTGCTTCTGCTGCGATGGGCGCGGAAAGA
>DATDOJ010000408.1:0-15257 GCA_035293345.1 Bacteroidia bacterium | reverse complement strand
ACGGCTGCGGGTGATTTTCAGTTTTACCTTATGTTGGATAATCCAATCCGTGCATGGCTCCACGGCATCTGGCGGGAGATATTTGGAGAGGATGCGTTCTATTGATTGGCGGTTCATATTAAAATTAATTGTTGAATGGTTGTATTGTTAAATTGTTGACAACGCGAATAACAATTTCACCATTTAACAATTCAACCATTAGTCATTTTTGAAATTAAGCATCCGATTTACTTCAGAAGTTGATACGCCACCAAACTCGCCACATACGCCAGCGCGCCCATGTACGCAAACTGAATCAGCGGCCATTTCCAGCTATGTGTTTCGCGCTTGACCACAGCAAGCGTGCTCATGCACTGCATGGCGAAAGCATAGAAAAGCATCAATGAAAACCCTGTTGCAAAATCGTAGCGCGGCTTCAATGTATCCGGATTTATTTCCGATTGCATTTTTTCGCGTACTGTCATGGAGCGTGTTCCTTCATCACCCGCACTGTAAATCGTTGACATTGTTCCGACAAAAACTTCGCGCGCAGCAAAGGAAGTGATGAGAGCGATTCCTATTTTCCAGTCGAAGCCCAGCGGTTTGATGGCGGGTTCAATCCACTGACCGAGAATTCCCGCATAAGACGATTCAAGTTTTTCGGATTTTATTTGGCGCGCGATTTCGTCTGCGGGGATGTCATAATTCTGAGAAGCCGGTTCGTACCTTTTTTCAATCTCCTCAAATTTATTTCCGGGAGCATTGGAAGAAAGCACCCATAACACAATGGAAATTGCCATGATGACTTTTCCTGCGTCAAACAAAAACACTTTTACTTTTTCTATTATCTGCATGCCGATGTTTGAAAAGCGCGGCAGGCGATACAGCGGAAGCTCCATGATGAAAAAACTTTTTTCTTTCACGCGGATGATAAATTTCATCAGCCATGCCGCACCTATGGCGGCAACAAAACCGATGAGATACATGGCGAACAACACAAGTCCCTGCACGTTTACTCCGTAAAAATAACCGGCAGGAATGATGAGTGAAATGAGAAGCGTGTAAACCGGGAGACGTGCAGAGCAACTCATGAGCGGAGTTACCATAATGGTGATGATACGCTCTTTCCGGTTTTGTATTGTACGCGTTGACATAATTGCGGGCACAGCACACGCCACTCCGCTGATAAGAGGTATAACAGATTTGCCATTCAAGCCGAAACCGCGCAGCAGTTTATCCATCATGAAACTTACACGAGCCATGTAGCCGGTGTCTTCCAGCACTGCGATGAATGCAAAGAGCAATGCAATCTGCGGGACAAAAATCACCACTCCATTCAGTCCGGAAATAATTCCGTTTACTAATAAGTCATTCAACAATCCGTGAGGGAGTGACTGCGCCACTATTTGTTTTGACCATGCAAAAAATTGGTCCACCAGGTTCATCGGGGAGGAAGCCCATGCGAAGATTGCCTGGAAGATGAGAAACAAAACCACGAGGAAAATTACATAACCGAAAATACGGTGCGTGAGTATGTTGTCAATATTTTTTGTGCGGACGTGCGTGCCCTCCATCGCATGTTCTTCCCGAACTACTTCTTTCATGAGAGAAGAAATCACTTCATACCGTTCAAGTGTCTCTTTGGCTTGCGCGGCTTTTGCATTAAAAGTTTTGTACGAAATTATTTTCCTCAGCTTTTCTGTCTTGTCGGTTTTGAGATGTATAGATGCAATCCACTCAAAGTTATTGGCAACCTGGAACGCTGCGTAATCACTTTTTACATGAATAATATTTTTTATTTCTTCAGTGATTCCGGGAGAATATTTTTTCACGTCAGTAAAATATGCTTCCGGGTGAGGAAGAGGATTCATCAAAGCGTTTTTTAATTCGGCAATACCCTGCTTCCTTCTTGCATTCATCGGGATGACTGTGATTCCTAATTTTTCCGATAGCTGTTTGATGTCAAGCTCAAGACCTTTTTTTTCAGCAAGATCAATCATGTTGAGCGCAAGCACCACAGGAATTTTTAAGTCAATGATTTGCGAACTGAGAAATAAACTTCGCTTTAAGTTGGAAGCATCGGCTATGACAATCACCAAATCAGGATGCGATTCGTCATCAGGGTCACATAAAACCTGAAAAGGAATCTGCTCGTCTATTGATTTTGGATACAGAGAATAACATCCGGGCAGATCAATTATTTCAGAAGAGATTTTTTTGCCTGTTTCTTTATTTTCAAGCGTAAAAAAACCAGTTCGTTTTTCAACAGTGACACCCGGGAAGTTCGCAACTTTCTGGTTCAATCCCGTCAGCGCATTGAACACAGTTGACTTGCCGCTGTTCGGATTTCCGACAATGGCAATCTTGAGGTTATCTTTCCGTAAAAAATCTGTCATGAACGTGTGAAGGGGAATTTATATCAGCTTCACTTCAACAGTTGCAGCTTCATCTCTGCGCAAGCTGAGCAAATAACCTGAAACAGAAACGGCAATCGGGTCACCCAACGGGGCAAAACGAACGATAGAAATTTTTTCTCCGGGCAGGCATCCCATCTCCAGCAGTTTTAATTTTATATCATCATCGGTGAATGATTCAATGATGGCTTCGGTGCCGGGGGATAATTTATCGAGGGTCACAATTTAATTTTTTGTTTAAAGCAAAATCATTTTGCCTGAATTCACTTTTGCCCAATGGCGGACAATTGCAGTTTGCTTTTCTGCGAGTGGCACAGCCGCTTCCTGCCATCAGAATAACTATCAAACTGACGGAGAAATAAACCAGGAAAAATTTCTTCTTCATTGGTAACAAAGATAAATGAAAGTTCGGGGTTCGCGATTTGGAGTTATGTGTTTAACAACAATCAGCGAACTGTAACCCACAAACATCTTTTCCAATTGAATGACTATTTTTAACAAAATTTTTTTGTGAATTATTTCTTTCACCTTGGTCGGTTCTGGATGTTTATGCGGCTCATGTTTACCAAGCCGGAGAAATGGTCTATTTACAAAAACCTGTTTATGCGTGAAGTAGATTCATTTGGTTTCGGTTCGCTTGGAATAGTTGCCATCACTTCTATTTTCATGGGAGCGGTCATCACCATTCAAACGGTTTATAATCTTGTGAACCCGCTGGTGCCGCTGTGGGCGGTGGGAATTGTTACCCGCGATTCCATCATCATTGAATTTTCTCCCACCATGATTTGTCTTGTGCTTGCGGGAAAAATCGGCTCCAGCATTTCATCAGAAATCGGAACGATGCGCGTGACAGAACAAATTGACGCGCTGGAAATTATGGGAATCAATTCATCGGGCTATCTTGTTCTTCCTAAACTCGCTGCAGCCATTTTTATTTTTCCGTTTGTTGTTTTAATCAGCATGTTTCTCGGCATTGGGGGCGGATTGGTTGCCGGTGATTTGTCGGGTGTTATCAGCTCGGCAGATTTTATCCGCGGGCTGCAGGATTCTTTTCTTCCGTTCAACGTAACATTTGCGCTGATTAAAACATTGACGTTCGCTTTTCTCATTGTAACCGTTTCTGCTTACCAGGGATTTTATACGGCTGGCGGTGCGCTGGAAGTCGGGCGCTCAAGCACCAAGGCAGTAGTGTACAGCAGCACGATGATTTTATTTTCTGATTTCATCCTGACCGTATTGATTCTTTCATGATTGAGATAAAAAATATTTCAAAAAAATTCAACGGCAAGCAGGTCATTGAAAATATTTCCGCCACGTTTGAAAAAGGGAGAACTAATCTCGTCATTGGTGGAAGCGGCTCGGGAAAAACCGTGCTGATGAAATGCATGGTTGGTCTCGTGGAAGTTGATTCCGGAGAAGTTATTTTTGACTCGCGGAATTTTTCTTCGCTCAATTTCAAAGAGCGCAAACCCTTCCGCCAGGAAATCGGCATGGTGTTCCAGGGCGGAGCGTTGTTCGATTCGCTCGATGTGGAAAAGAACGTGATGTTTCCGCTCTCCATGTTTACTCACATGACGTTGAGCGAGAGGCGCGACCGCGCCAATGAATGTCTCAAACGCGTGAACCTTATCAACGTAAATAAATTATCTCCTTCTGAGCTGAGCGGTGGAATGAAAAAACGGGTTGCCATCGCCCGCGCGATTTCTCCCAATCCTAAATATTTATTTTTCGATGAGCCCAATTCCGGTCTCGACCCGCAGACAGCCATCGTCATTGATGAACTCATTAAAGAAATCACTGAGGAGTATCAGACCACAACGGTCATCAACACTCACGACATGAATTCGGTGATGGAGATTGGCGATAAAATTATTTTTCTGTTCCGCGGAAAAAAATGGTGGGAGGGATCCAGCAGCGAAATCTCATCCACGGACAGCGAAGAGCTGAAGAATTTTATTTTCGCCAATAAGCTGATGCGCGAACTCATCGGCAAAAAATAAAAAACCCTCCTCCCGTTGAATAGAGAAGAGGGTTTTTAAATGTAATTACAAAAAATCCTACCTGGCAATAACCATTCTGTTGGTTACGCTTCCGTTTTCAGTTTTCAGGGTGAAGAAATAAACTCCTTTGGAAAGCTGCGAACCGTCAAACGAAGTGGCATAGGTTCCTGCATTGCGGAATCCTTCATTGCGCGTGGAAATTATCCTGCCTGTGATGTCGGTGTATTCAATCTGAACATTGCCGGCTTTTTGAAGCTGGTAACGGATAACTGTTCTATCGCTGAACGGATTGGGATTATTCTGAAATAAATTAATTTCATTCTTCGGTGTTTCTTCAACTCCTAAAGGACCAATAGTTACGAATGCCCAGATGCTCCAGTCCTGGTATGGATTTTCCTGGGGCCAGTTGGGGCTGGTGCTGCCGTTGCAGTCAAAATACCAATATCCGTTACCGTTTGTCGAGGGGTAAAGAGTCGGAGGAGTCGGGGGAGTGCGATAGGCCATGTAAAAAGCCGAAGGATAGAATGAAGATACCACAGGAGCGTAAGTCGTTGTGCTTGTGTTGCAAAGCGTGGAGCCATCATGCGGGTAGGTGTAAATAATTGCAAACGTATCGGTCACGTCACCGCTGTATTCAATTTTGATTCCGAAACGTATGCCTGCAGGCAAAGTTAAAGCCGGCACTTCATAAAAAGTTCCTGTCGGATAGGAGCCGGGGGTGGTCGGATGTCCGGTCAGGTCAACCGCGGTATATGTCGTGTTCGACCAAAGCACATTGGTGGTCGGACGATAATTGGGACCGGGACCTAATTCAACGAGTGAAACCGTAAGCGTATCGTCCAAACCGGAATTGTTCTGATGATGGATGCGGTAAAAGATAGAGTCAATCAGCACGGAGTGATTCGTGTATTCATACGGGGCAAAGTTGCTGTAGTCGGGCGTAAGCCAAAGTGAATCGTAGGTTTGAACTACCCACTTCACATCTCCGTTGGTGGTCCAATTGTTATGAACCCAACGAACGAATGACTGCGAGTTTCCCGCAAGATAGGAATCCCATCCTTCGTAGTCAATATAAAACTGACCCGAACCGCGGTTGTCGGTGTGCGTTTTTGCAGGAAGATTAGCAACTCCCGGCTGTGACGACAATTGCAGTGGCAATTGTGCCGATGCTGTCATCACGGCTAACATTAAAATAAATAAAGTGTAAATTTTTTTCATGGCTTTGTTGGTTTTAGATTTTTGCAATAATATTAATTTCGGCTCAAAGAAAAGAATAATTTTTGAAATGAACTATGAAGGATAAAAATACAGCGTTCTCACACGTTTCCATACACCGTCACCACCACCTCATCGCTGAAGCTGCCCGCCACTTCATCCTTATAAATATAAATCATTTTATATTTCCAAACCGCTGACTGCCCTGCCGGGGGCAAATCGCTCTTGTCAATATAATCGGGACTGAAATCGCGGTCTAATTTCACCCACGCAGTTCCGTTCCATTTCCATATTTCAACACCCTGATATTTTCCCTTCTTCCAAATCAGCACCGGATGTCCGGCACTGCTGTACCCGATTTTAAACACCGGCTTGCCATCGCCCGGAACGAAGGGGGTGGTGGGCGCCTCAATGCCCAGGTCTTCGCCAATGGTTATGCTGTAATTGCCGCTGTCCACACAATGCTGAATGATGCGCGCAAAGCGGCTCTGAATGTTGGCAAGCACAATGGGCGGAACCAGCCCCAGCACCGGAATGGCGGGGAAAGCCGGAAGCACATCGGTGCCGCGCCCGTAGCGAAGCAGGTCTTTATATTCGGTCATGCTCTCTGCAAAGGTTTGATACGCATTCAGCCCGCCCAGCACATAATCCAGAAATTTGCTGTCGGCTTTAATGGAATCCACTTCGGCATCGGCAAGCCCCAGCGTTGCCTTATGCGTGTCAATTTTCAGGACGAATGTCTTGAGCTGCGTGTTCAGGGCATTGTCCGGTTTTTCAATAAATGTTCCCATATTTTTTGGGTTTAAGGTTAAAAATTGAGTAAAATGAGTTTTTAGCTTAAAAATAGGTTTCCTGGATGATTCCGCAAGCTTGCGGAATGGTTCAGGAAGCTTGCGGAATGGTTCAGCAAGTTTGCGGAATGGTTCAGCAAGCTTGCGGAATGATTCAGCAAGTTTGCCGGGCGGCTCAGGAAGTTTCCTGCGCGGCTCAGCAAACGTGCTGAACGATGGAGCAACCCTGCCGTATGATTCCGGAAGGGTTGCCCTGTCAATTTCCGGCTTATAAAGAACTTATTTCGCCACCATCATTCGCGTGGTGAGCCGCGTTCCGTCAGCATTCATGGTCAGGAAATAAACCCCTGCATTCAATGAACGCGTGTCGAAGGTAAACTTATGACTGCCCTGCGCTTGACTTCCCATTGCAATATCGCTGACCGTTCTTCCCGTTACATCGGCAATGGTGAACGAAACATCAGCCGTTTTGTCGAGAGAATAAGAAATCATGGTTTCGCCTGCGGCAGGATTCGGATAGTTTTGGTTTAAACTGAATCCGTTGTTCGCGCTCGGTTTCTGAATTCCCACTCCGAAATCAACCGTGGGGAAAATTCCCTGGGCAATGTCTAACTGCCATGTTCCGGCACCTGCATTATAAGAATTGAACGAATTGTCGCTCCACTCCTCCCACGTATGGGTGGCGGCATCCGGAAAATCGCCCGTAATTCCGGGAGCATCGCCTCCGGTGGGGTCATTGGTGGTGGTAAGTCCTACCGTATCACCGGCAGCGTATGTAAAAGAAAATCCCGCGAAGAAACTTCCGCCTGCGGGAATGGGGATGGGAGTTGCGAATACGGCTATGCCATTATAAAATGCCGGACCGGGAGCGCTGGCAATGGCAAAATATCCTGCCACGGTTGTGTCCATCGAGGAATAAAGAACAGGGGCAGTTCCTAATATGGAACCGGGAGTGCCGCCACTGTCATCCCAAATGGTAGCGGTAATCACGCTGTTCGGGTCTCCTTCAACCCAGCCCATGTAAAATAATATTCCTGTAATCACTCCGGCATCAATGACTCCGTAAGAACCATCGAACAATTGCATCTTGGCTAAATCGCCATACCCGTTTTGACCGGATACGAAACCGCCTCCCTGCGAACCATACAGAGACGGTGTGCCCATGAAGTGCAAGGTCAGCGTGTCGTTCGTGGACGAAGTCCTGCTTGTTTGATTTTGACTTGGCGCAAATGCATAAGGATTTTTTGCCTTCACCGGAAACGATGAACCGACCATCCTCTGCGCATCAGCCGATGCTGCGAGAAGAAGTGTAACAAATAATAATGTGTAGATTTTTTTCATGTGATTTTGTTTTAAGTTTAACAATGAATTATTTATGGAAACAAAAGTAACAAAAGAATACAAATGACAAAACCGAATTTTTATTTTGCTGCCAACAAATCTTCGTAGGATGCAATCTCGGGACACGTGCAGATGAGGTTGCGGTCGCCATAGGCATTATCCACCCGCGACACCGGGGACCAGAATTTATTTTCTTTCACCCACGGCAGCGGGAAGCATGCTTTCTGCCGGCTGTAGGAATGATTCCACTCATCGCTGCTCACTTCATACACGGTGTGCGGAGAATTTTTCAAAACGTTGTCTGCTTTGTCTGCAATTCCTTTTTCAACTTCATCAATCTCCTGACGGATGCTGAGCATGGCATCGCAAAACCTGTCGAGCTCGCGGACAGATTCACTCTCTGTCGGTTCAATCATCAGCGTTCCCGCAACGGGGAACGAAACGGTCGGAGCATGGAAGCCGTAATCCATCAGCCGCTTGGCAATATCTTCCACTTCAATTCCTGATTTTTTAAACGCCCGGCAATCGAGCAACAACTCGTGAGCCACTCTTCCGTTTTTGCCTTTGTATAAAACCGGAAAATGTTTTTCAAGTTTTGCTTTAAGATAGTTTGCGTTGAGTATGGAAATTATGGTTGATTGCTTCAACCCGTTTTTTCCAAGCATGCGGATGTAGCCATAAGAAATCAGCAGGATGCTTGCGCTGCTCCATGGCGCGGCAGAAACTGCAGTAGTCGAAGAAGATTTCTTCGGCAGGAAACTATGGGAAGGCAAAAACGGAACAAGATGCGAAGCAACTCCAACAGGTCCCATTCCCGGTCCGCCACCGCCATGAGGAATTGCAAATGTTTTATGCAGATTGAGATGACAAACATCAGCGCCAATCATTGCCGGATTCGTTAAGCCAACCTGTGCATTCATGTTCGCACCATCCATGTAAACCTGTCCGCCATATTGGTGAATGATGGCAGTGACTTCCCTGATTGATTCTTCAAACACTCCATGCGTGGAAGGATAGGTAACCATCAATGCCGACAAATCATTTTTGTGATGTTTTGCTTTTTCACTTAAATCGGGTACATCAATATTTCCGTTTTCATCGCAGCGCACAACGACTACTTTCATTCCCGCCATCACAGCGCTGGCGGGATTTGTTCCGTGTGCCGACTGCGGAATGAGCACTACGTTTCTATGTGATTCATTCCTGCTTAGGTGATAAGCACGGATAATCATAAGTCCTGCATATTCTCCCTGCGCTCCCGAATTCGGCTGCAATGAAACTCCTGCGAAGCCGGTGATTTCGCCTAAATATTTTTCAAGTTCAGAAATTATTTGCTGATATCCTTCTGCCTGGTCGAGCGGAACAAAAGGATGCAACGAACTGAAATGTCTCCAGCTCAGAGGCACAAGTTCTGATGTCGCATTCAGTTTCATCGTACATGAACCCAATGGAATCATCGAGTGATTCAGCGACAAGTCCTTTTTCTCCAGGCGTGAAATGTAACGCAGCATTTCTGTTTCGGTGTGGAAGGAATTGAAAACAGAATGAGTGAGTATGGAAGAAGCTCGTTGAAGCGGGAAAGAAAATGCCGCAGGAATTGAATTTGTATTCACAGAAACATTTTTCGCGTCCTGATTTATTGCAGATGCAAAAACAGAAATAATTTTTTCTAAATCTTGTTCATCAGTCGTTTCATCCAAACTGATTCCGATGAAACGGTTATCAACGAAACGGAAATTTATTTCTTCTTTAAGTGCGATAGTTCTGATTTTATCAATCAATTCTCCCGCATCAATAAAGAGCGTATCAAAATAATTTTTATTGAGTTGATGGAATCCTGATTTTGACAATGCAGAATTCAATTGGACGGCTAACCCATGAATTCTTCCGGCAATTTTTTTCAAACCGTCAGCCCCATGATAAACCGCATACATACCGGACATGACTGCCAGCAGAACCTGAGCAGTGCAGATGTTCGATGTCGCCTTGTCTCTGCGAATATGTTGCTCGCGTGTTTGCAGTGACATGCGCATTGCGCGATGTCCCTTTGCATCTACCGACACTCCTATAATCCTTCCGGGCATTAATCTTTTATACTCCTCGCGGGCGGAAATAAAAGCTGCATGCGGACCGCCATAGCCCAGCGGAACTCCGAATCGCTGCGCTGTACCGATGGTAATATCAGCGCCCCACTCTCCGGGAGGAGACATCAAAACAAGAGAAAGCAAATCTGCTGCAACAGCAACCTGCACATTATTATTGTGTACTGCAGAAACCCATGAAGAATAATCGTGCACTTCTCCGTTTCCGTCTGGATACTGAATGAGCGCTCCGAAAAAGGTTTGGTCGGGAGTAAATGTTTTCCAGTCGCCAATCACCAGTTCGATTCCAAGCGGAGCCGAACGGGTTTGCAGGACTTCAATCGTTTGAGCGAAACAGTTCTTATCAACAAAAAATTTGTTTGCGGAAGCCGAATCATTTTCACGAGAGTGATTTGCATGAAACATGTGCATTGCTTCTGCCGCTGCGGTTGCTTCGTCCAGCAGCGATGCGTTGGCAATGGGCAAACCGGTGAGCGAGACAATCATTGTCTGGAAGTTGAGCAGCGCTTCCAATCGTCCCTGCGCAATCTCCGCCTGGTATGGGGTGTAAGCCGTGTACCAACCCGGGTTTTCAAAAATGTTTCTTTGAATCACGCCCGGCACAATGCAGTTGTAATATCCCTGCCCGATGTATGACTTAAAGGTTTTATTTTTATCGGCAATCTCCCGCAGCGCTTTCAGATATTGAAATTCTGATAACCCATCCGGAATGTTCAATTCATTTTTCAGGCGGATGGAAGAAGGAATGGTTTGCGAAATCAATTCATCGAGGGAAGAAACACCGATTTTTTCCAGCATGGCATGGAGGTCTTTTTCAGCAATTCCGATGTGGCGGTTTTCAAAATCTTTTGAATTCATTTTGCTCATAAAATTAAGGTGGGCAAAGGTAATATGGAATTGGTTATCCGTTATCCGAAAATCAGCCGTTGACAACTGATAGCGTTAACCCATAACGGATATCATTAAAGATGTACTTTTGAAAAAACTTTTTTATGCTGAAACCATTTTTTGTTTTCCTGACTCTCCTTTATTTTCTTTCAAACATTCGACCCGCACAAGCGCAGGATGTATTAACCCTCTACAACGGCAGAAAAATTTATACCAAAATTGTTGAGGTCAATAACGAGTACATTATTTACAAACATTTCACCGACATCAAAGAGCGGAACAAAAGCATTCTGATTGTCCGGATTTTTTCGATTGAGTCAGGAGGGAAGGAAGAAATTATTTACCGACCCGACCCGCTTGACCCGGAGCTTTTCACCGTTGAGCAAATGCGCATGTTCATCAAAGGCGAACAGGAAGCCATGCGGTTTTTTGACAGTGATGCAACTAAAATTGTGAGTGCTGTCTTCGGGGCGGCAAGCGGGTACTTCGGATTTTTCTACGGGCTGATTGGTCCTCCGCTGTTCTCAACTATAGTGGGAAGCTTTTCTCCGAAAATGTCAGCCATGAAAGTTACTGACCCATCATTGCGTAACGACCCTGATTTTGCAGAGGGCTACGCAAAAAAAGTGCGCGACTACAAAGTGCGCAAGTCCATTCTCTTTGGCGGAATCGGTTACAGCATCGGGCTGGTGGGGTTTATTATTTATGCGAATAATAATTAATGGAGTTCAGGGTTTGGAGTTAATGAAACCGTGATTGGAAACAGAGAAGTTACCAATGCCATTCAAATTTTTTTGGCGATGGCTTCCCAATATTTATCGCGTTCGGTTTTCACTGCTGCCAGTTCTTTTTTCAGTTCTTCCATTTCGGCTTTCAGGGCTGCCTCCACCGGGGTGTCGCGAATAGTTTCGGGCAGCATCATCCGGTAATGTTCCAGCAGGTTAGTGCCCAGCATTTCGCTCAGCGCCATGAGCATGGATATGCGCAGGTCGCGCGTCATCAGGTTTCGTGTCAGCGCGGTGCCGCTGCTGAAGCCAAGTTTTCTCGACATGCGACTCAACCCCCAGAGTTTTGGTTTCGATAAGCCCTCCACAATGCGCACTATTTCGGGCAGTTCCGATTTTTTGCGAAACTTTACTTCGGGAATGTGGATGCTTGATGCATTAATGCGCCTCACAAATTTTTTCCTGGGTCCCCGTCCAACTCCATACAAAATGAATATTCTTTTTTTCATAATTATTGATTTAGGTGAGTCAAGACATAATTATTGAGATGCTGACAAGCATTTTTGCATGCCCGGCATCCATTCCTGGATGTTCAGATGTCATATTTTGAGCATTACCATTAATATTTTCACTCCTGCATATCGTTTTCTTATGCTGACAGCTCATTTACACGCTGCCAAAGTTAATAATTTTAATTGGATGAGATATTAATATGTTGTTATAAGATATATTTATTCTTAGATAAGATATAATTATATTGGAATAAGATATAAAAATCAGGGGATGAGATATAATCATACGGGGATAAGATATAAAAATACGGGGATAAGATATAAATATTCCGGAATAAGATATAATTATGCTGAGATGAAAGATTTAGCCGGGCAGAAGGGGTTCTTGCTTTTTCCGATGCGCCCGGTTTGCAATTCAGCGCCAATGCAAATAAATGATTCCGGCATTAAGCCGGGCAGGAACAATCCCTGAACATCCCGCACTATGTAGCAGAGTTGGCTGAAAAGATGTTCGCATCGCGAATGGCTCTTCGGTTTTCATCAGAAGATTTCTTCAAATGCCGAACAGATTTTGCACATAACTTTTCCATACCTTTCGCATGATGAAAAACATAACCTATCCGTTTGCCGTGATGGAAAAATTATCTGCCGCCATTGGCGGTGATGATGACGCGCAGCAGTGGCTCGTCATCAACGGTTATACTTCGCTGGCAGATTTTTCCGATGCCGTCTGTGATGATGAAAAAGCATTCAGGCGGCTGGCGCACGGAAGCGACAAAGAATTTGCAGCCGCTGTGGATGCACTGAACGGGAAAGGCGAAGCGAAGAAATGGTTAATCCTCAACGGTTACCGCGAGCTTGCCGCCATGTGTGACGCTGTGGACGAAAACAAAACAGCAGTTATGTGGCTCAATAAATTCGGTCATGCCGGCTGGCTGCTTGTGGCGAAAGCAATCAATAAAAAAATAAAGGATGACAACAAAAAAGACCCGTTCGGGTTTTTAGGGTCTCTCTTATGGCGCTGATTACATCCTGCGCATTTTCTCCTTGCGCTTTTTTATCTGCCGCGCAAGAACATCAGCGGCAATGTCGGTGGCTTCCTCAAACGAGCGCCCTTTTTCCTCCACGAAAATATCGTTGCCCGGAATGTGGAGTTTCACATGAATGATTTTATTGTGCAGGTCAGACGACTTATCGAGCTTGAGGATGACTTCGCCTGCAATAATGTGGTCGTAATAATGCACGAGTTTGTCAATTTTTTCCTGTACGTAGTCCAGCAGTTTTGCGTCTGCTTGAAAGTGAACCGATTGAATTCTGATGTCCATGATGAGTTATACGTTATAAGTTATTAGTTATACGCTGTATGTTATATGCTGCGTTTTCGTATAACGTATAACATATAACATTTTTTTACGCCCTTGGATGAGCTTGTTTATAAACCTTTTTTAATTTTTCGATGGTGTTGTGCGTGTAAACCTGGGTGGCGGCAAGGTTGGCATGACCAAGAATTTCTTTGATGGAATTAATATCCGCCCCGTTGTTGAGCATGTGTGTGGCGAAGGTGTGCCGCAGCACATGCGGACTTTTCTTTTCCGATGTGGAAACCATGCCAAGATATTTGTTCACGATGCGGTACACCATTTTCGGGTAAATCTTTTTTCCGTCATCGGTCACAAAAAAATAATCGTGACTGATGTCAGGCACCGCTTTTCTTCTTTCGCTCCTGTAACCGGTGAATAATTTTTTAAGCGCCTCCGTAAACGGAATAATGCGCTCCTTGTTTCTTTTTCCAAGCACCTTGACAGTGCAATTATACACGTCAATGTTTTTTTCTTTAATGTCACAGAGTTCAGACAGGCGCATCCCTGTGGCATAAAACAATTCCATGATGAGGCGGTCGCGCGCTGCTGTGAACCTTCGCCTGGGCGAATCCGTCCCTTGGCGGACATCCCCAAAATCCGCGTTGTCGAAAAGCATTTCAATTCTCTGCTCATCAATAAACACGGGAAGTTTTTTTGCTTCTTTCGGGCGTAGAATTTTGAGCATCGGGCTGCGTTTCATTTTTCTATTCTTCTGCAGGAAATTGAAATAGGTTCTGAGCGAAGATATTTTCCTGTTCACCGAGCGCGCTGAAACTTTTTTCTCCATCAGTTGAACCAGCCATGAGCGAATCATTGTGTGCTCCGCATCCATGGGTTCATCCATCTCATATTGCTCTTTCAGGTAGGTGCTGAATTGCAGCATGTCGTTCTCATAAGCAGTCACCGTGTGAGGGGAACAGCGCTTCTCAAAACGCAGATACCTGATAAAACTCTCTGACGAATTCATAAAAAAATCCGTTCATCAGAACGGACTTGGTTATATGTTTGTTTCCTTCAACACCCTGAAAAACTTCTGTGCAAAGATAGAAAATTTTCAGGCAGCAAAACAGCTACTTCGGGTTGAGCGTGGCGCGATGAACGGCTTTGAGAACCTCTTGGCGCCTGGTGATGGATTTCTTCTCGAAACCCTGGCGCCTTCTCAACTCGCGAACCACGCCTGTTTTCTCAAATTTCTTCTTGAATTTCTTGAGCGCTTTGTCAATCGTGTCGTTTTCTTTGATGGGTACTATTAGCATGCGTTTTTAAATTTTTGGAGCGCAAATGTAATTATTGTCCTGAGATGGACAAATTGCAATTGAAATACAGCATTTCGCAGGCACTAAATTTCAATCGTGTTTTCTATTTCTTCATTGCCCGAATCATTTCAGCGAAATTTCGCGACCGTGACAACCCCTCCAGTGCCTGCGCAATCCGCCTGGCTTTTGTTGGTGCAGTTTTAGCTTCCGTAATCCACTTCGAAAAATAATTTTTGTGTGATGGGGGAAGGTTGTTAAAAAATTTCATCGCTATGGGTTCATCAGTAAGGCACGCCATTAAATCAGGGTCGTATAGCAATGGAGTTTTATCTTCTTCAAGTTTCACATTCAATACCGACCCGTGTCTTTTGCCGAATCCTTTTCTCATTCCTGCATTCAGCGGCATGATGAAACTGCCGCCACCCATCGGCAGCAGCGCAACGCCTTTAATGGAATATGAATCCAGCTTTCCCTTGACGCGAAAACTTTTTTTGTTTCCGCGTTTCAATTGCTGGGCGACATCAGCGGGAATTTCAATATATGTCCAGCCGGTTTTTTCTCCCTGACGGTCAAACTTCAGAATGATGGTTGTGAATTCAATCATGATTTAAAAAATGGAACGCGGATGACACGGAAAGGACGGATTAACGAGGATTAAAAAATCTGTGATTAT
>DATDOJ010000407.1:0-4107 GCA_035293345.1 Bacteroidia bacterium | reverse complement strand
AAGACCTTTCCTGTTTCCTTCAGTTGCTCTGCCAGCGCTTCAAGCATTCCGCGGTTGAGCGACATGCCTCCTGTAAAGACAATGGGAGATTCCGCTTTCAGGGCGCTCAATAATTTTATGATGCGGTTGGCGATGGAAAGGTGAATCCCCTTGATTATGTTTGGGGTTGAAATTCCGCGCGACACCATATTGATGACATCGGTCTCGGCAAGCACTGCACAAATTCCCGAGGAAATTTCAGGATGGGTTGCCTGCAGCGATACATCGCCCACTTCCTCGATGGACAAACCGAGGTAACGCGAAATATTTTCCACGAACTGTCCCGATCCCGAGGCGCATTGCCCGGTCATTTTGTAATCCATCACTCTTGCATCGGGAGAAATTTTCACCGCTCGCACATATAGCGCACCCATATCTACAACGCTCTTTGCCTCGGGGAAAAAAAAGTTTGCACCACGTGCATGCGTAGTCATTCCATAAAAATGCCCGCGCTTGCGTTTCACCAAATCGCCTTCACCGGTGGAGGCGAGATAGGCAACGTCTTCATATTTGAGATTATGTTTTATAAGCATCGCCTGCGTCATATCTTCTGCAACCTGAGATGGGTTTCTCTTGCGTATTTTTTCCGTGTGCTTGTCGAGCACTTCGGGATTGTCGGAATAATTCATAAGCACCAACTTGATAAAGTTGCTGCCGACATCAATGCCCATTGTATAAATTGTATTTTCCATAGGAGATTAAATTGTGACTAATTCTTTTTTAGTAATGACTTCTTTTTTACAAACTACATTTCGCTCTCCGAGATATTTCATGACGTCCTCGTAGCAGTTCTTTTCCTCCCCAACAAATTCGGAAGGTGAGATTCCTTTGCGCAAATATTTTCCTTCAAGTATCAACCCGGCAACAGCAGTGCAAGTGTAGCCGGTTGTGCGCGCCATGGAAGTTGTATTGGTGGTTTTGTCAAAGCGGTCGAGGAGCGTATAAATAATATTTTCTTTTTCTGTTTCAATTGTCACACGCATGATGGTGAAATCTTCCTCGCCCGGTTTCAGTTTCCATTTAGGGAAAAGTAATTTGCTTGTGAATTCCAGTGGCGTAATGCTTACCCCTTTTATTTCAACCGGAGTTTTACTGAACAATCCTGTCTCGTGGAAAATTTTCATCAGCCCTGCATGACCAGCATAGCGCAATGTTTTTTCTTTCATGTTAGGAACTTCGCTCATCGTGTGAGCGAGTGTGCGCAATCCATCCGTATTAAATGCTTCGAGTTCTCCGATTTCATTGAACACAACTTTTTCAATTTCGCTGAGCGCCTCTTTCACAACAGGCTTTCCGTTTTCAACATAGTTTGCGGGGCGCGTATATTCTTCAATGACATCTGCCGGAGAGAAAACTGCTTTGTATTCAAACGGCCACTCGCGCACAACGGGCAATCCGCCTACCAGGCATTCATAGCCAATAATTTTTTCCTGTGCGTGGTGATAGCCGGCAAAGATGTTGCATAAGCCGGGCGCCACTCCGCAATCGGTAACGGCAATCACATTATTTTTTTTCGCAAGCGCATCAAGTTCAAACGGGTTTTCGGGGAAAAAGGAAATGTCTACTACATTTTTTCCTGCTTCAATAACTGTTTTTAAAATTTCGAAACCCATGAAGCCGGGCACTGCGCCAATCACCAGGTCGTAATCCTTAACTAATGCGTTCAACGCAATCTTATCTCTTAAGTCACAGGGAATGACCGTGACATTAAATTTCGGAGAGAGCGCTTCGAGAGCACACATTTGGATGTCGGCACAGGAAACATCATACTTCCTGCTCAAATCAATGGCAATAGTTTTTCCGATTAAACCGGCACCAAGTACGATTACTTTTTTCATATCAGTTTGCCTGTGCTGCTGCTTTTAATTTATTCTCATCCGGCAAATCCATCTGCAAATTTCTTCTCGCAAACATCGCTCCGCCCAGCGCTCCCATGAAAATGGAATCCGTATGAATGTTGATTTTTATTTTATCGCCATAATTTTCTCTCACCAGTTGTCCGAGATATTTTATCACCGCAGGATTCCGCGCCACACCACCGGTGAATGTGAATTCGTTGAACACTCCGCCTGACCGCGCCAGCAGTGACATGGCGCGCATGATGATTGCCTTGTGCAAACCACCGAGAATGTCTTCGCGCTTTTGTCCGAGATTAGTCAGCTCACGCAACTCGGCTCCGGCAAACACAGTACATGTCGAGCAAATGTTTACTTCTTTTTCCGCTTTCATTGCCATAGGTCCGAGTTCGTTTACAGAGATGCTCAACTCATCAGCAATGTATCCGAGGTAGCGCCCGCATCCTGCCGCGCAGCGGTCGTTCATCTGGAAAGAAGTTACTAATCCGTATTTGTCTGCCTGGATTGCTTTGGTGTCTTGTCCGCCAATGTCGAGCACTGTTCTTGTTTCGGGGAAGATTGCGTGAGCGCCAAAAGCATGGCATAAAATTTCAGAGCGGATACATTCCTTAGGGAATGGCAGCAGCGCGCGTCCGTATCCTGTTCCTGTGATATTGTCAATGAGAAATTCGATGTCGGCAATTTCATCAATGTGTTCGCGGAGCGTTTCTGAAACGTGGTCGAAATTTCCTTTGAGCAGATTCATCTCTGCATCAAAGTTTACGCTTGCATCTTCAATATATGTGTCGGGAATGTTTTTGTATTTCTCCTTCAGCACCTCCATGGCGCTGTGGACTAAATCTTTGAAATCGAATTTCACGCGCTCGTTTTCGGCAGGCGAAATACTTTTATCCCACACCGTCATGAGCGGCTCGAAGAGCGACATGTCGAGCTTGTTGACCTGTTCGTTGTATTTTTCAGAAACAATGTCACGGAAGAACTGGTTCTTCGCACCGAGGTTGTTGTACAGGTAATCGTATTTGATTTTCGGTTTGAACGCCCTGCGGATGTTGCGCAGATGATTCAGAATTTCATCGCGCCTTTTTTCATCCTGGAAAAAGGTGTGGCAGGTTTTTAAAAGTTCTTCGCCCAGCTTATCGAGCTTCACTTTGAACTGCTCATACTGAAAAACACTTTCCAGGTCGTTGATGTATTTATTGTATTCAGGTCTTGCTTTTATTTCCTTTTCTAATTTTTTCTTGAGCACGGAAAAGCGGGCGTTGTACATGGCTTCGTCACGCGCGATGTCGGCAGCCACCGAATAATTGGCGCGCGTATTGGTGATGCCGCGCCCGATGATTTCGTCCTGCTCGTTGATGATGACTGCTTTGGATGTGGTGGAGCCGAGGTCAACTCCGAGATAATATTTGCTCATAGAAATTAATTTTATCGTTAATGTTCTTTCTCTGTCGTGGTAATTTTATTTGTTCTTCAGTGTGGCAATTTCCTTTTTCAGTTCGGCTATCTGCTGCTGCTGCTGCTCAATCATCTTATGCTGTTCCTGCACTGCTTTCACCAGCGGCACAACGAACTGCGAATAGCGTAAGCCATAAAAATCCTTGTCGTTCTTCGGAGCATCCACTCCGCTGAAGTTATAGCCGATTTGTTGGGCTGCCTGCTCAACTTCCTGGGCAATGAAGCCGGTATAAACTATGGCTGACTTTTCATTGCGCGCCTTTGCCGTCTGCTCATCGGGCTGCTTCATGGTAACATTGCCATCCTCATCACGCGCCTGGTCTTCCTTCGACTCTCCAGCTAACTTCCATGCATCGAGGTTGTATGTTACCGGGCGGAGTCGGAGAATAAAGTCAAGCCCGTGCACTTCTTCCTTCACATTTTTCTTAAAGCGCGCGTCCGATAAATCCGTCCAGGGGGCATAGCCGCCAATGCTGGTAACGGAAGCGTTGCCTATGCGCGCCTGGTTGGAAGCAGTGACAATAGCATTGCGGCCCACTGCTGTCGAATTAGTATATCCTGCAGCATTGGCATCTGCATCATAGCCAATAAACGTATTATTGCTGCCATTATCAAAGCTATATCCAGCAGCATATCCCAGTGAAGTATTGCCTGATGAGACGGTTGTATTCTCGAGCGCGCGTCTGCCGACAGCAGTATGATAACTACCTGTAGTATTTTCATATAAAGCAAGAGTTCCAAAAGCGGTATTATAGTC
>DATDOJ010000406.1:0-7373 GCA_035293345.1 Bacteroidia bacterium | reverse complement strand
AGTAACGGCTCCTTTTTTGTGTAATTCGAGCATCAGGCGCACATGAAGAGCCATCGTATCGTACGAAAGCTCCTTGTATTTTTCAGGATCTTTTTCGCGTAAAACATTAGCCTCAGCTACGCTTAAATCTTTGGGAAAATAACCCACCAGCGGATCGTGGGCCGAGGTTTGGTCGGTAAGCGTATCGGGGATAATATTACGATCGATGAGGCGCTGCAAAAGATCAACCGCATTACAAACTACGCCGATTGAAATAGCTTCCTGCTTTTGTTTCGCAACAATCGCACGGTCAATCGCCTCATCAATATTATGCATCATAAGATCCACATAGCGTGTATCGAGGCGTTTTTTAATTCTCCATTCTTCCATTTCAGCGGCGAGGCAAACCCCATTGTTCATGGTAATGGCCAAAGGCTGGGCGCCGCCCATGCCTCCAAGCCCTGCCGTTACGGTAAGGGTGCTTTTAAGCGAGCCGCCAAAGCTTTGGCGAGCCACTTCACCGAATGTCTCATACGTTCCCTGCACAATTCCCTGCGAGCCGATATAAATCCACGAGCCGGCTGTCATTTGTCCGAACATTGTTAATCCTTTCGCTTCGAGTTCGCGAAACACTTCCCACGTTGCCCAATGCGGAACAAGCATGGCATTTGAAATCACAACGCGCGGAGCATCTTTATGTGTAAGCAAAATTCCTACCGCTTTGCCTGACTGAATGATTAATGTTTCATCATCATTCAAATCCTTCAGTGCTTTCACAATAAGATGAAAACATTCCGGGTTGCGCGCTGCTTTTCCCGTGCCGCCATAAACAATTAAATCTTCAGGGCGCTCGGCAACTGCAGGGTCGAGATTGTTATGCAGCATGCGCAGCGCTGCCTCCTGAATCCATCCTTTGCAACTGAGCGTTGTTCCGGTTGGTGTTTTTATTTTTGAGATGTCTAACTTGTCTGTTGTGGCAATCATCGGAATTGAAATTTTTTTACGATTAGCTTATGTATGCTTCTGGCTTTTGGCTTTTAGCTTCTTGCTCTTTTTCCAAGGGCAATGGCGGCAATTGCTCTCACAGCAATAACCTCTTTTGAGGTGATATGCTTCCGTGAAAACAATATAGCCATCTTCGGAAAAGTAATAATCTTCTTTGTCGAATTTATCTGTGAAAGAATTCATATTGCTGACAGGCAAAGTTGAGAAAAAAAAATTAGTCGCAGATTTGCAGATAAGTTCAGATTATATTTGTAGAAAATTATAGATATTGAATTCCATTAAAGAAAAACTTATCCTTGGAATTGACCCCGGAACCAATGTGATGGGCTACGGATTGCTTTCAGTAAAAGGAAAAAACCTGAACTGCATTGCAATTGATGTTTTCACATTCAGCGGCAAAGACCACGCGCTCAAGCTGAAAAGAATATTTGAAACCGCACTGCAGATAATTGACGAGCATCATCCCGATGAACTCGCGATTGAAGCACCGTTCTATGGAAAAAATATTCAGTCAATGCTGAAGCTGGGAAGAGCGCAGGGTGTGGCAATGGCAGCAGCGCTTTACCGCGATATTCCAATCTTTGAATATTCACCGAGAAAAATTAAACAGGCAGTCACCGGAAAAGGAAATGCTTCGAAAGAACAGGTGGCAGCAATGATTGCAACATTGTTAAAAATGAAAACCTCAGGAATTAAATTAGATGCGACTGACGCAATGGGTGCCGCGTTGTGCCATCACTTTCAAAGAGATTCTTCGAAAGTTTCAGGAACAAAATTCACGGGGTGGAAAAGTTTTGTGGAATTGAATCCGGGAAAAATTCTGCGTTGAAATTTTTTACCGCTAAGGCACTAAGGCGCAAAGTATTTTGATTTTTTCTCCGCGTCTCTGCGACTTCGCGGTTAAACTTTTAGTTCTTCGCCCTGAAATAAACTTTCACCGGCACTCCCGTAAAATCAAAATTCTCTCTCAGTTTATTTTCGAGGAAACGCCCGTAGCTCTCGCTTACGTATTGCGGCTGGTTGCAGAAGAACGCGAACTGCGGATAATGCGTTGGCAACTGCGTCACATAATTTATGCTGATGCTCCTTCCTTTATTTGACGGAGGCGGAGTGATTTCAATCAGCGGAAGCATAATTTTATTTAGCTTTGAAGTGGAAATTTTTTGTTTCCTGTTCTCCTGAACTTTTATTGCTGTCTCAATCACTTTCATCACACGCTGTTTTTCCAGAACGGAAGCAAAAACAATCGGAACATCTTTGAACGGTTGTATCTTTTGTCTCACGGTTTGTTCGTATTCTTTTGCAGTGGAAGTATTTTTTTCCATCAAATCCCATTTGTTCACGACCAGCACAATTCCTTTTCCATTGTCTTTAGCCATAGAAAAAATACTCATGTCCTGCGCCTGGATTCCTGCCGTTGCATCAATGAGCAGCATACACACATCAGCTTCCTCGATAGCTCTCACTGCACGAAGCACAGAATAAAATTCAACATCGTCTTTCACTTTTGCTTTCCTGCGAATGCCTGCCGTGTCTATTAATATAAATTCATGCCCGAATTTTTTATAGTGCGTATCAATCGAATCACGAGTGGTTCCTGCAAGCGGAGTAACAATCGTTCTCTCATCGCCTAGCAAACAATTCAACAATGATGACTTGCCTACGTTCGGTTGACCGACAATAGCAAAACGCGGAATGCCGGTGTTCTCAGCTACAGTTTCTTCGGGCAGCAAAGCAGTGACTGCATCGAGCAATTCACCCGTTCCGCTTCCGTTGATTGCCGCCACACAAAACGGTTCGCCCAAACCGATGCGATAAAATTCAGCCGCATCTGCCTGGCGCATGGGGTTATCCACTTTGTTCGCCATGAGCAGAATTTTTTTTCCCGACTTCCTCAGAATATTGGCAACAGATGTGTCAAGGTCAGTGATTCCGGTTTCGATATCAACGACAAAAATTATTACCGATGCTTCATCAATAGCAAGTTCAACCTGCCTGCGGATTTGTGTTTCATAAATATCTTCCGAACCCTTCACATAGCCGCCAGTGTCAATCACGGAAAACTTTTTTCCGTTCCATTCGCAATAACCGTAATGCCGGTCGCGCGTGACTCCGCTTTGTTCATCCTCAATCGCCTTGCGTGCGCCCACAAGACGGTTAAACAGCGTTGACTTCCCGACATTGGGACGACCTACTATTGCTACTATGTTTGACATTGTTAATTTGAAAATGTGATGATTTGAAAATTTGAAAATGTTACTTCTTCGAAGTAGAAATTATTTTAGAGATGATTCGGATGATTTCGGAAATTCTTAATAGCAGAGTTTCATTTGTCGGATATGATTTAGATTGTTTGCAAAGCAGAAGCCAGTACTCGGTTTCATCTGCTTCCTTGATTGCAATTTTCATTTTATGAATGAAGTCAACTTTGCTTTCAGAATTTGGCGCTTCCCGAACATTCGCTCCCACTGAAGTGCCCGACCTCCATAATTGATTTGCCATCTTATATTTTTTTCGCAAGTTCAAGTTCATCACAAAATTCTATTACATCAAGAGAAAACTGAAACGTAAGGTCAACAATCAAATTCTTTCTATCATCTCTCATTTTTTAATTTTTTCATTTTCAAATCAACACATCCTCAAATTTTCAAATTGCTCTTCACATTCTCAAACTATTTTTTTTCATATCCGAACCTGCGAAGCTTCTTCTCATGATTCCTCCAATCCTCCTCCACTCTCACATACACTTCGAGGAAAACTTTTTTGCGTAAAAATTCTTCAATATCTTTTCTCGCTTGTGTTGCCGTTTTCTTCAGCGCCTCTCCCTTGTGCCCGATGATAATTGCCTTCTGTGATTTACGCTCCACATAAATTTCCGCTCTCATTTTCACCAGTGTTCCCTCATCCTTAAATTCAACGACAGCAACTTCTGATGAATACGGAATCTCCCTGTGATAATTCCTGAATATTTTTTCGCGGATAATTTCAGCTATGAAAAACCTTTCAGGCAAATCCGTTATTTCTTCCTTCGGAAAAAACGGAGGCGCTTCAGGCAATTGTTCAACTAAAACCTTCTTCAATTCCTCGATATTAAAATTTTCTTTTGCCGAAACAGGAATTACCGCTGCGGGTTTCAGTTTTTTCTTCCATCCGCTGATGAGTTTGTTGATTTCATCCTGCATGGACAAATCTGACTTGTTGATGGCAACAATAACAGGGACTTTAAGTGGCAAAAAAACATTTACAAGTTCCTCATTGCTGTAATCCTCCACCAGGTCAGTCACTAAAAGAACGAGGTCGGCATCGGCAAACGATGCGCGCACATTATCCATCATCCGTTCGTGCAGCAGGTAATGCGGCTTGATGATTCCCGGTGTGTCCGAAAAAACAACCTGGTAATCCTCTCCGTTAATGATGCCGCGGATGCGGTGGCGTGTGGTCTGGGCTTTGGGAGTAACGATAGAAAGTTTAACGCCCGTCAGAACATTCATCAGCGTTGACTTCCCCACGTTCGGCTTGCCGGCAATGCAGACGAAGCCGGCTTTATGATTCATTCTGTAAATTTAAGTGTACACAAAGGAACTAATTATATCTTTGCACACCAAAATTTCAAAATCTAAAGCGAATAAGTTCCTGAAAATACATTGCGGGGTGGAGCAGTTGGTAGCTCGTTGGGCTCATAACCCAAAGGTCAGTGGTTCGAATCCACTCCCCGCTACTAAAAAAGCTGACGTTTCTGTCAGCTTTTTATTTTTTTTAATTTTTTGGAAACGAACTTTTGTAACTCTCACAATCTCTCCGCCTGCTCTCGGCATCCCGCACTCAAACCGCCCTATGCCTCCATCAGGTTTAGCTTAGCGGGTTCTGTAACTCTCACAACCTTTCAAAAAAAAAGTTCCGAAGGAACGACCTGTTAGTAGAAAAACAATCAACACTAAAAACAAAAGCTCCGTAGGAGCGACCTATCTCACAAAGCAAAACCCAAAAGCGCTCCAACCCCTTTTGGGGCTAATACTCTACTTTCCATTAAAACACCATTTTTTCGCATATTCCCTCAAAACAAACCCGAACAACCAACTTACAAACCCGAATTGCGGCTAAACAAACCCGAACAGCACCTGTACAAACCCGTATTGAGGTTGAACAAACCCATATTGACATAAATCAAACCCAAACTCGTGTTGTACAAAGCCATATTGACATAAAACAAACCCGAACTCGCGTTGTATAAACCCGAACTCACATTAACCAAACCCGAATAGCACTTGTACAAACCAATAAACGAGGCGCACAAAGTCACAAAACCCATAAAACAACGATTTATGCATAATTTCGCACAATTAATGAAAATTACGAGTCAACTTACGCACATTTCGGAGTAACTTATGGACATTTCAAACCAACTTTCGAACATTACTGAGTAACTTACGGACATTTCAAACCGACTTACGACCATTTCAAACCAACTTTCGTACTGTGCGAGCCGACTTATGATACCTGCCAACCAACTTACAATATCAGTCCTGCATTTTTTGTTCCCCCTCCCAAGCCGAAAGCAGCATTTCTTCCAGCGTTCCCTCCGCTTTCCATTTCAATTCCTTGTTCGCCAGTTTGCAGTCAGAGTAAATCGCGCTCACATCACCCTCTCTTCTCTTCCCGATTTTGTAATTAAGTTTTTTGCCTGTGACTTTTTCAAACGTATTGATTACTTCGAGAACTGTACAACCGTTTCCCGTTCCGAGATTAAAAATCTCAAAATTATTTTTTGTTTTATTGCCAGTCATTCGTTCCAATGCTGAGACATGAGCAGATGCCACATCCGTTACATGAATGTAATCGCGTATGCACGAGCCGTCAGGCGTGTTGTAATCATTTCCGTAAACAATCATCTCTTTGATTTTGCCGATGGCAGTTCGTGTAATAACAGGAACAAGATTTGTCGGTTCATTCAGCGGCAGTTCACCGATTAATACTGACGGATGGGCTCCGGCAGGATTAAAATAGCGGAGAGAAATAACTTTCACATTTGAAGAAGCGCTTATATCCGAAAGAATTTTTTCGCACATCTGTTTTGTTGCTCCATACGGAGACGATGGACTTTTCACCGGATGCTTTTCATCCACAGGAACATAATCCGGCTCTCCGTAAACCGTGCATGACGAAGAAAAAATAAAATGCGGAACAGAAAACTCCGAAACAAATTCCAAAAGATTAATCAGCGACAGAATGTTATTGCGGTAATACTTCAGCGGCTCCTTCACCGATTCACTCACTGACTTAAACGCAGCGAAATGAATCACGGCATCAATTGAATTTCTCGTAAAAAAATCTTTCAGCAGTTCGCGGTTGCATAAATCAATCTTGCTGAAGTGAGGACGCATGCCGGAAATTTTTTCTACCTCATCTAAAACTCCTATGTGAGAGTTGCTGAGGTTATCAATTATAAAAACATCATACCCTGTCTGCTGAAGCTCAACAACCGTGAGAGAGCCGATGTAACCGGTTCCGCCTGTCACCAAAATATTACCTGCGCTCATTCGTAAATTCGTATCACTTCGTTATTCGTCCCCTATAAACTCCAGTACGCAAGTTTGCCGATTTTATTTCTGAAGATGCCTTTCACATCAACCACAAGGCCGTTAGGAGCGCAGAGAGAAGCAAAATGATTTTCATCGTAGTTCAAAAACTCTTTGTGTGAAACAGCAACGATGATGGCATCATAATTATTTCCTGGCTTGTCAACGAGAGGGAAACCGTATTCATGTTGTATTTCGTTTGACTTGGCATGTGGGTCATACACTTCAACATTCACTCCGTAAGAAATAAGTTCTTTCACAAGGTCTGCAACTTTTGAATTACGAATGTCTGTTACATCTTCCTTAAAAGTTACACCAAGCACAAGCACTTTCGATTTCGAAACATCTTTTCCCTCAGCGATAATTTTTTTCACCGTTTGCTTGGCGATGTAAAATCCCATGCTGTCATTTACGTAGCGACCTGAATTAATTACCTGAGCGTGATAGCCGAGCGACTGCGCTTTGTAGGTGAGATAATACGGGTCAACACCGATGCAATGCCCGCCTACAAGTCCTGGGAACATGCGTATGAAATTCCATTTTGTTCCTGCTGCTTCAAGCACTTCGTATGTATTAATTCCCATCTTGTTGAAGATGATGGAGAGTTCGTTCATCAGTGCAATATTTACATCACGCTGGGTGTTCTCAATAATTTTTGCCGCTTCCGCAACTTTGATGGATGATGCTTTATGAATGCCCGCCTTAACAATAATAGAATATGTGTGCGCAATATTTTCCAGTGCTTCTTCATCGCATCCTGAAACCACTTTCAAAATTTTTGTAATCGTATGTTCCTTGTCACCCGGGTTGATT
>DATDOJ010000405.1:0-10031 GCA_035293345.1 Bacteroidia bacterium | reverse complement strand
CCGTTGATGCGAATTATCCTCTGTTATTTGACACTTAAATTAAGCAGGGGCTTTCTTTTAATAGTAAAAGAAAAGTGAAGTATTTAGAATGTGTAATTTGATTTTATTGAAATAATTATTTTTACCGGACAGCAGTAATTTATAATCCTGCACGTTCGCTTTTCAAATTATTCTTCCGCAGGATTGCAAATCACTACTGTGCGAAACATGAATATGTGTTTGAAATCTTCAAAATATGTCGCTCCTACGGAGCTAAAAAAGATTTGGTGTTATTTATTTCTACCAATATTTTACTCCTACGGAGTAATTGCCACAGACAAATCTAAGCCCTGTAAGGGCGGCATATTGGTAGAACAAATTACACCTACACCTTGAAACCCCGTAGGGGTGATATGTTTATCAGGTTTTGAACACCAATGATTGCAAATCCTGCGGAGCGGGGCTGCGCCCGCGCCCGTGAAACCCCATGCCGTCAAATTCTTCTTTCGGTATTTTTCTCATTTTTATAAATATTTATACGCACCTATTACCTTAATCACAGAAACAGAAAAATATAATGGAGAGCGGAATGGCGTAAGAATGTCAATGCAGTTGCCTTTTGTTTTTCTTATTCTCTCAACAATAAGAAAACATAAAAATAAAATGTCTTGCGATGAATTATATTCTGATAAAGAGCTTCGGCATTGGATGAACTTGCGGGGGATGCGGGAGCCACAATTGCTTTTCGCTCTTTATGATTTAAGAGGAGAGGGAATTGTTGATTTGACAAACAATAAGCACGGGAAAATAATTAAGATTAAATTGTAGGAGGAATGATTAGTTCTAACTTTTCAATATCAGGGGCATTAAACTGAATAATATACGATGGCTTTTCTGTAAAAGGAGGTTTAATGGAATTAAATTCTTGCACATACATATTTGGACAAAAAGCAAAATGAAAGCCAAGAGGGTAATAAAACGTCTCTCCATTTTGATTTTGCACATCAAAAGTTGCAAAGAATCCTGCGAGTTCTTTTTGCCCCTTAAGTTTTATATTCCATTTCAACGAATCAAGCGTATATGGCATAAGATAAGTTTTATTTTACAAAAAAATATTTTCGTAAATATACAATTCTGTGATTTCAATACCACACCCTCTGTGAATAAGATACGAACATGTTTCTGTGATTAAGGTAATAGGTGCGTATTTATATATATAAACTAAACTCAATCTAAAACTATCCTTAAATTAACTAAAACTATTCTTGAATATACTAAAACTATTCTTAAATATACCTAAACTATTCTTAATCATACTAAAACTAATCTTAAATATACCAAAACTATCCTTGAATTAACTAAAACTATCCTTAATCTAACTAAAACCATCCTTCAATATACCTAATCTATTCTTAAACATAAGCCCCTAAAAAAACCGTGCTGAAATATTTTCCGGCACGGTTTCTATCTCAAAATAAAAAATACCGTTTATGGATTGGGTGGCAGTTCCACTCCCTGTCCTTCGAAGAGTGATTTCAAATCGTCCACCACAGCGTCAGCGCCCGGCACGTTGTTGGCGGCAGCGAGCTTTGCTGAGGCATAAAGCTGGCGCATGAATTTGTAAACCTCGCAAGAGAAAGTGAGTTCATAATTCATAGTTCATCGTTCATCGTTCTGATGCGAACAACCACGCACCATGCACCAAGCACTCCTTTAATTTCCGATAACTTCCATCAGCCGGTTCATGACTTTTTCGTCCGGCTCGAGCAGAAGCCGGTCGAGAAAATTCAGCGTGTCGGTGATTTCTTTATACTCGCTTTCGACAAGCGGGTCGCTGTCAATGGCGTTTTGAATGCGGACGGAATCATTGAGTTCCGTTTCGTTGTAAGCATAAAGAATAAGGTCTTCCTGAGAGTAGATTTGCATCATGCAGTTCTGGTTTTAGGATTTTCATATTGTGCCTAACGGAAAAGCTGAAACTTTATTATCAGTTTCCGAAAATATATTTTACAGCCATTTTTTAGGGTAGAATGGCTGGCTGCCCTACCTGAATATCTGGACATATCCCTTGTAGGTCTCTCCTTTTTCGGTTTTAAGGATATAGTAGTAAACACCGTCAGCGAGATTGTCGCCTTGCCATTTATTATCGTAATTGCTGCTGCTGAAAACTTCGCTGCCCCAGCGGTTAAACACAACGAGTTTGCTTTGCGGGGGAAGGTTTACGATAATGAATGCATCATTTATCCCGTCATTGTTAGGAGTGAAAATATTGGGCGGGGGAAGCTGGCAGTCGTTGACGGTGATGGTCACTTCATCGGTGCTGAAATATTCGCACAACGTTCCGGTGGAAGTGTCGTGCATGTAGAGGATATAAGTGGTAGTGGTGTCAGGCGTAACAACGGGCTGGGCAAAACTCGAAATGACTCCGTTCGGGTCCGACCAACTGTAAATGCAGCCGTTGCAGGCAGGCGCACCGAGCATTGCAGGAATGCCGTTGCAGATTGTGGTGTCGCTTCCGGCATTGGCGACATCGTAGGTCATTTCCACGAGGGAAACATCATCAATGTAATAGGACACGGAAGAAATTGCACTCTGAATAAGGCGTAATGTATCGGTGAGTGCATCGGGATAAAAATTTCCAATGGTGAGAAATTTTTCACCGCCCGCTGCGGTGAAGTGTCCTGAAATTAATTTCCAGTTGACAGAGTCGGTAATAAAAAGTCCATACGGATTTTCAACCTGCGGCTGCTCGTTCAGCACGTTGGAGTTGTTCTGCAAAATACTGTCCGATGAAACGTAAGCGCCCAGCCGGCTCGATGCCAAACTGATGGCATCGGAATAGGACACGTAGAATGAAATACAATATTCTTTTCCTGTAACTAATGACTCAGTTAGTTTCACTTCGATGTATTCGCGCTCATCAGCAAGATTCGAGAGGTAAATAAATATTCCTGCATACGCTTCGCCTGTTCTTGCGTACTGGTAACCGTTTACGTTGAGCGGAACATCTGCCTGAATTGTCGAGGCGCATGAATTATAATAATCCGGAGAACCCATTGTCGGATTAAACCACTTCTGACAACTGTCTATTTGCCCTACTCCATTTGGGCAGACAATTTTATCTTCAAAGCTCGGATTGGGAACAAGATTGACCTGCGAAAAAGAAAGCAGCGGCATCACAGTCAGGAAAAGCAGGTAAAGTTTTTTCATCACAGCAAAGAAAACAAAAATAAAGCAGAGGACGTTGGCGCAGGGTATGAGTTATTAATTTTTTCCTGCTAACAATATTATGTTAAAAAATACGTTGAGCATAAAAAATCGTTTCTGTGTATGCAGGTAACTTTGGTTCATCTTTAAAATCCCCCTCTAAAAATTAATGCTTATGACTTTAACATCCATTCTCCTTCAAATTACCCAGCCCGTTGACAGTGCAGCAATCATTGGCGCAGCCGCAGTTCCTCCGCCACAGGAAACCATGACGCTGTGGCAACTCACGCTCAAAGGCGGTCCGGTCATGATTCCGATTGCCATACTGTCGCTGATTGCTGTCTACATTATTATCGAGCGCTATCTGGTCATCCGCAAATCATCGCGCGATGAAACAAATTTCATGAATAACATCCGCGACTTCATCAAGAGCGGAAACATTGACGCAGCGCGTTCGCTTTCTAAAAACACAAGCTCTCCCATCGCGCGTATGATTGAAAAAGGTGTGTCGCGAATCGGCAAGCCGCTTGGTGATATTGAGAAGGCGATTGAGAATACAGGCAACATAGAAATCTTCAAACTCGAACGCGGACTTTCTTTGCTTGCCACTTGCGCAGGCGCTGCGCCCATGCTCGGCTTTCTGGGAACGGTAACGGGAATGGTGCAGGCATTCTACAACATGTCGAAAGCCGGTGACCAGATAAAGCTCGACCTTCTTTCAGGCGGAATGTATCAGGCGATGATTACAACCGTTGCCGGTTTGATTGTCGGCATCTGCGCACTCATCGGTTACAACCTGCTGGCTTCGATGGTTCAGAAAATAATCTTCAAGCTCGAGACATCCACCATTGAATTTATGGATTTGCTGCAGGAGCCGGGTAAATAATTCTCCATGTTTTTTTCATTTAACAAATAACATATAACGTATAACTTTTTCCCATGGCGCTAAAATCAAGAAGTAAAATAACTCCGCAGTTCGAAATGTCATCCATGACGGATTTGGTTTTCCTGCTGCTTATTTTTTTCATGCTCATCACCACGCTCATTGTTCCGAATGTGAACGCGCTGAAAGTTACTTTACCATCGAGCCATTCTGCAAAACCGACAGAAGGAATCACGGTTTCTGTTTCCATCAATAAGAACCTCGAATATTTTGTTGACGGAAAACAAGTGATGCTTACCACGCTTACATCTACGCTGCAAAATTTTCTTGCCGGAAAAAAAGACCCGACCATAATTCTGCACACCGATAATACAGTGCCGGTGGAAAACGTGGTGAAGGTGATGGACATCGCCAACAAGATGAAAGTGAAAATGGTTCTTGCCACCTATCCCGAAAAATAAAATGTCCCAGGAAGAAAAAAAAGAAAAGAGAAAAGGATTGGCTGGAACGCTTGCTGTTCACGGCTTGCTGTTTCTGATTCTCTTTCTTTATAAAATAATTACTCCTGAGCCGCCCCCTGAAGAAGGCGGCATTCTCATCAACTTCGGCACGAGCGAAACGGGATTGGGAATACAGGAAGAAGCAACTACATCTTCCTTGCCGACCGTTCAGCAACCATCGAAGGAAAAAGAAGTTGTTACTCAGGATGTCGAGCCAACAGTAGCAATCAAAAAGAATGAGAAGAAAGTTGTCACGCCTGTAAAAAAAGAATCGGAGAAGAAACAAATCGAACAGGTTGTAAACCCTAAAGCAATTTACAAAAGAAAAAATTCCGATTCAAAATCAGGGAACGAAGGAGTTACACAAGGTCCCGGCAACCAGGGCGACCCGAATGGAGACCCTTCATCGCCTAATTACACCGGAGGAAAAGGAGATGGCATAGGCAGTTTTGATTTAAAGGGGCGGGGGATCATCCACCCTCCTGTGATTCGCGATAATTCACAGGAGACAGGAAAAGTTGTCGTTGACATTGTCGTAGATAAAGCTGGAAATGTTACAAACGTTTCCATCGGGCGCAAAACCACAACCACCAACAGTCATTTGCAGGAACTGGCGTTGAAAGCTGCACGTGAAACAAAATTTTCTTCGAGTGTGAAAGGCGAAGAAATTCAACGCGGCACCATCACTTTTGTTTTCGTTGTTCAGTAATGAATTACCGGGAGGCGATTGATTTTCTCTACAGTCGCCTGCCCATGTTTCACCGTGTGGGTGCGGCTGCTTACAAAGCCGATTTAAAAAATACAATTGAGTTATGCTCGCTGCTCGGCAATCCGGAAAATAAATTCCGCTCCGTTCACATTGCCGGAACGAACGGAAAGGGTTCAACATCTCACATGCTTGCATCTGTTTTGCAAAGAGCAGGATATAAAATCGGTCTTTACACTTCTCCGCATCTTCTCGATTTCCGTGAACGCATCCGCATCAACGGAGAAATGATTCCACAGCAGGAAGTAATTTCGTTCATAGAAAAGCATCAGAAAGATTTTGAACGCATCCATCCTTCTTTCTTTGAGTGGACGGTTGCACTTGCCTTCGATTTTTTCGCGAGAGAAAAAGTGGATGTCGCAATAATTGAAACCGGGCTTGGCGGGCGGCTGGACTCAACAAATGTCATCACTCCCCTGCTATCCGTTATCACCAACATTGGTCTCGACCATACAAATCTTCTTGGCGATACGCTGGAAAAAATTGCTGTGGAGAAAGCAGGCATCCTGAAAAAAAATATTCCTGTTGTGATTGGTGAAACACAAAGGGAAATTAAAAATGTTTTTCTTGCCGGAGCTTATTCAATGAATGCTGCAATTTCTTTTGCCGATGACGTTTTCACTGTTGTTCAAAATAAATCAGATGAAAAGTATTTGTGGGTTGACATGTTTAAACAGAAAAAAATTTACTTGAAAAATCTTCAGCTTGATTTACCTGGAAATTATCAGTTGAAAAATAGTGCGACTGTAGCTGCTGCCGTGGACGAGATGAAAAAACATTTTACCATCAGCGAAGGTTCATTGCGAAAAGGATTAAAAAATGTCAAAGGAATGACTGGACTTCGCGGACGGTGGGAAGTGTTGCAACAATCGCCTCTTGTGATTTGCGATGTAGCACATAATGCCGAGGGAATAAAATATATAGCTGAGCAAATCAGAAATTCAAAACATACGAAACTTCATTTTGTATTCGGAACTGTAAACGATAAACCCATTGATGCGATTTTGAAAATACTTCCGCGCGAAGCGGAATATTATTTTTGCAGCGCTGATATTCCCCGGACATTGGATTCTACTCTGCTGGCTTCTCAGGCAATGGCAGTTGGATTGAAGGGAGAAAATTATTTCACGGTTAATGAGGCGGTTAATGCAGCAATTAAAAATTCTTCAGCAGATGATTTGGTCTTCATAGGAGGGAGTACATTTGTGGTGGCAGAAGCAATAGCATGCCTCACCCAACCCTCTCCAAAGGAGAGGGCTTAGCACTGAACAAACAACATATGAAAACAATCATACTTATTTTATGCTGCACTATTTCAATCCATCTTTTTGCGCAGTTGCCAGACACAGAAATTTATCTCGCTGACTTTTCATCTGCGAATGGAAAAATTAAAATCTCCAATGCTGTCAACATAACAAAGCGAAAAGGGTATGACAACCAGCCCTGTTTTTCTCCTGATGGAAAAAAAGTATTTTATGTTTCCGTAATTGACACCACTCAGTCGGATATTTACTCTTATGATTTGAATACAAAAAAAATCTCACAGGTAACTGCAACAAGGGAAAGCGAATACTCGTCCTCCATTTTGCAGGATGGAAAAAATATGACAGTCGTTCGCGTAGATGCGGATTCAGGTCAGCGGTTTTATAATGTGCCGCTCAATCAAAAACTGAAACCAACTTTTATTCCCGGCACTGATTCCATCGGCTACTACTGCCGCATTGATGATAAACGATATGCCATGTTTCTTGTCGGCACAGCTAACACGTTGCAGATTTTAAACCTTGCGGATACAAGCAGGAAATTAATTGCATCCGACATCGGACGCTCTCTGAAACTTTCTCCTGATAAAAAATTTCTTTACTATATTCTTAAGTCGAATGAAAGAGAATGGAAAGTTCTTAAACTGAATCTTGAAACAAATGCCAGCGATTTTGTGCTCGAGACATTATCCGGCTCGGAGGATTTAATTGTTCTGCCAAACGGAGCACTTCTTATGGGACAAGGCAGTAAAATATTTTCTTTCACCCCCAGCAAAGATGATTACTGGAAAGAAGTTGCTGACTTAGGAAAAACGTTCACTAAAATTTCCCGCATGGCGCTGAACGCGCAGGGAAGTAAAATTGTGTTTGTAGATATTATCAGCGCTCCTTAATGCGCTATTAACTCACTTCCGTATAATCCAGTTCCTTCCCATGCGATTCTTCGGTGAAGAAAATTGCAACGAAAGAAATAAGGATTACAATTACACCGACAATCAATCCTGCGTTTAACAACCCGGTGTTAACCATAAGCGAAGCGATACCGATGCGGATTAATTCTGTAGTGCCTCTGACGAAATTAGGAACTGATGTGGTGACCGTTGCCCGTACGTTAGTTCCAAACTGTTCCGATGCATTTGCCATAAACACTGCCCACAAACCGCCCATTGAAATTCCCATCAACCCGATGATGAGATAAAATGCAGCTGCAGAAACTCCATGCATGAAAAAATAGATTCCGACAAAAAGTGCAAGTGAACCCGTGCCTGCGAAGAGCGCTTTTCTTCTCGAACGCAATTTCTCGCTGAGCCAGCCGAACAACAAACTGCCAAGCGAAGCACCTATGTAGTGGAACATGACCGCCTTCCCGCCAACAATATTTTCCTGGATGTTTAATTCTTTTGCATAGGCAGCCGCCTGCACCGCAAGCTGACTGATTACATACCACACCGGAATTCCGATGAGGATGCTCAACAGATATTTCTTAAACCGTTTTCGGTTATTCAGCAGCATGAAAAAATTTCCGCGGCTGACTTTTTCTTCCTTCATCTTATGAAACATTCCGGATTCATAGACGCTGATTCGCATAATCAAAAGAGCAAGTCCCAGTCCTCCTCCCACAAAATAGGCGACTCGCCAGTCGAACATATCGGCAACTAAAAATCCAAGCACCGCTCCGGCAATACCGATTCCTGTTACGATGCTTGTTGCGAACCCTCGTGATTCTTTGCTCATCACTTCTGAGACGAGTGTAATTCCAACTCCCAGTTCTCCTGCCAGTCCGAATCCCGCAATGAAACGCATCCATTGATACTGCTCAATGGTTTGTACAAACCCGTTTGCGATGTTTGCAATCGAATACATAAAAATGGTGAGGAATAATGTAGAGAGCCGTCCTTTTTTGTCGCCAAGAATTCCCCACACAATTCCGCCCACAAGCATGCCGAGCATCTGAATCCCTAAAAGTTTTCCGCCTACATCAAAAATCCTGTCTTCAGCGATGCCGATGCTGAGCAAGCTGGGCTTCATAACGATGCCGAAAAGAATCAAATCATATATATCCACGAAGTAGCCGAGGGCAGCCACTATCACGATAATGTTGAATGGATTTTTAAGATTTGACTTACTCATAAAAAATTAACGATATGCCGTCAGTGTAAGTGCGCGAGAGGAGAGTCGAACTCCTAAGGGGGTTAGCCCACTGGCTTCTGAGACCAGCGCGTCTACCAATTTCGCCACCCGCGCTTACTAATTTGTGCCCTGGAGGAGATTCGAACTCCTACACCCTTACGGGCGCCAGCCCCTCAAGCTGGTGCGTCTACCAATTTCGCCACCAGGGCAATAATGTTAATAGTTATAAGTTATATGTTAGATGGAATACGGAAATCTACACTTCATTCTGTTGTACTCAGCCGTATAACGAATAACTTATAACATATAACTTTTTTAAACGGGACGCAAAAATAAAAATTTATTGACAGGATGACTTACAATCTTTTCATCTCTCAATCAGAACTTAAAATTACTTTTGGTCGCATGAAATTTTTACTTGCAGGGTTACTCTTCCTGACATTCTTTTCTTCGGCTCAGACCTTTGTCGTTCATAAAGGCGACACACTCAACAGGCGCGATGCAAAGGGTTTGAAACAGGGCGTGTGGAAAAGATATTATGAAGCCGACACGCTTTTGTCAGAAAGATATTTCAAAGACGGAAAGCCGGTTGGGGAATTCAAAACATATTATGCTGATGGAAAGCTGCAATCGAAAGTCACGTTCAGAAAAAAATCTTCCGCCAGTGATATGCTCATGTATTATGGTAACGGAAAACTCAAGGCAAAGGGAAAATACATCGAGCAGAACAAAGACAGCATCTGGAATTATTTTAACGAAGAAGAAAAGCTTGTTTCTGTTGAGTCGTTTAAGAACGGAGTCAAAGAAGGAGTGTGGAAAATCTATTATCCTAATGCGATTTTGTCAAGCGAAACAATATGGAAAAACGGAAAAAAGAACGGCACTCACAAAGAATATTTCGAAGACGGCAAGCCGAAGTTTTCTTCTACAATGAAAAACAATGAACTCGATGGCATGACCATTATCTATCGTCCTGACGGGAAAGTTTTGATGAAAGGCATGTATAATAACGGGTTGAGGGACGGAACATGGAACAACTTCAAACCGGACGGCAGCAAAGACACCGATGACGTGTACAGGAACGGAGACATAATTTCTCCGAAAGATGCCGGAGGAAAGCAGTAACTTTGCTTTCAGATTTTCAATTATATTATGAGTAAGAATGGACGCATATTAGTCGCCATGAGCGGGGGCATTGACAGCTCCGTTACTTCTGTATTGCTGCACGAGCAAGGATATGAAGTGCTGGGCATTACTATGAAGACATGGGACTATGTGTCGGCAGGCGGAGGCAAAAGAGAAAC
>DATDOJ010000404.1:0-3805 GCA_035293345.1 Bacteroidia bacterium | reverse complement strand
AAAAGGACTTTGATGAAGCATATCATAGTGGCTGCCCAGCGGGTAGCCGCTCACCCAGTTATTCTGAAAAACTCTTGCAAAAACTGAAGTGTCGGATGACCATAGGGACGGTCCCATAAAAGTGGATGTAGCGCTGCCGTTAGTATTCAGAATTTCTGAAACGCATGTCCACTTTCCGTCATCGCCAAATGCAATGGCGCTGGTGTATCTCATAAAATGAGCGGTGTGCGAATCCTTCCTGTACTGGCTCGTCTGATTCGGCAAGCCGGCATTGTAAAAAATAACATTTGTTCCACCGTTGGATGTTCCGTATTGACCTACCCAAAGTTCATTACTGTTTGGTTTAAAGTCAAGGTCAGTCGGCAAACTTATTTGATTTGCGCTGTTACCGATGGTGGTTAAGGTTACCGGATTGCTGATGTAATTATCGAGATAATTTGTCTGCGCATTTGCGGTGTAACAACAACACGTTAATACAAAAAGAAAGAGTAGATTATTTTTCATGGCATGATTTTTTAGATGAAAATAAATTACAGAAACAAAGGCAAAGATAAATTTTATTACCATTACTTAATTAAATAACTAAACAAAAAACTTATATCCTGTTAATAACTTACCGTTTCATTTTTCCGGATTTTTCCCAATGACGCATGACTATCCATGCAGCATGAACTTAGGAATCCCGTTTCTTCATAGGAACAAATTCGAAAAGCTTTTCCGCTATGGCTGAAATAATTTATCTGCGTCTAAGATACTTTATGAATTTCTTCTTTCAGAAAATTCACCACCTCCGCAAACGGGTCAATGCCCCATGCTTCCCCGATGGAAGCGCGCAGATTTGAATTGGCATTGATGTCGTAGAAAACCTGCCTGCCGTCTTTGGTGATTAGATATTCAACGCTGCCTGTCGCATGTCCGCAGGCGTTCATAATTCTTTTACCTGTTTCCACGGCATCCGGTTCCACCTCGCGATAAGAATAAAATTCCGGTTTGGAAACCACAGGGGTCTCTACCTCACAATGCCCGTTTCCTTCTTCGGGATTGCAAATCACAGATGGGCATAAATTGAATTTGCCGTTGGTAACTACACGCATGGCATATAAGAGTTCACCTCCGATAAATTCAAGCCGGATGATTCCGTGTTTGGAGTCATAGTCAAGTTTTTCCTGTAAGAGTAAAAGATTATCAGGTAACCATAATTCCGGCTGCCGCTGAAGCAGCGTTTCTAATTCTGTCAATTCATTTACCAGAAACATGCGGGCGCCACTTCCGCCCTGCTCAGGTTTCAGGAGCATTGGAAATTGAAGTGCTCCGTTCATATTCTTCAGCGCTTCCACGCTGTTGAATGCAATAGTTTTGGGATGGTCAATGCCGAGTTTTTTAAGCAATGCGATTTGTAAACTCTTGCTCATTTCAATACGCATGGAATGACTGCCGTTTAAAACGCTGCATCCTTCCATTTCCAATTGCATGCACAATGCCATCGCAAAAGGTATTGCATGCTGATTGCCGCGCAGGTAAGCGCTCGGGCTGACAAGATTGTAATACAAATCTGCTTCTGCAATGGACTGACCGTTAAATGCGCCCTGCTTCAAATCAAATTTTGTATAGCGCATTTTATTACGCTCCAATGCTTCGAACAATGGCTCGTGCCATTGCGGATGCTCATAGATAATACCAATATCAAACTTTCGTTTCATTTTATTTCGGGAGATTTTTTGTTCCGATTAATCGGAACGGGTTTAAGCAAGAGAATCAAAAAACCTTTTCTCCCGAACAGGCACAACAACAGCAGCAACAAAAATGCTGATTGTCTGCAGGACAAAAAATCCTGTTCGAAGGGTGGAGAAAAAGTATGTAAGATAAATTCTTCATTGCTGTTAAGCCACAAAGATACGCTGTGAAATGGTTAATGTCAAGAACTATCAGGATTTATTAACCCTCTGAATACCTTGTCCCGCGCGGGTTTGGAAAAGGTTGGCTTTTTGAATAAAAACTTATTAAAGCTATTGGCGCAACTTTTATCCTGTCAACAAGTTTCCGTTTCCTTTTTCCTGATTTTGCGGACAATTCAGTCAGCACATCAGTAATATTATGCATCGTTTCCTCACCAACGTTGGGCACTATAAGTCATAACGCTGGCGTTAGAACTCTTGACGCTGGCTTTACAAGTCATAACGCTGGCGTTGTAACTCCTGACGCTGGCTTTACAAGTCATAACGCTGGCGTTAGAACTCTTGAAGCTGGTATTACAAGTCATAATACTGGTATTTTAACTCTTGATACTGGTATTGCAAGTTATAATACTGGTATTTTAACTCTTGATACTGGTATTACAAGTCATAACGATGGCTTGTAACTGCCATTTGCAGTCATACATGGATAAGATACAAAAGAGATGTCCCTTTCTATTTGTTCAACCAAAGTTATTCGAGCGCTAATCAGCAATTCCATAAAAAACAAAAGCCGCCCCGATGCAGAATCGGGACGGCTTTTTACTTTTTCAAGGTTATCGCTCTATCAAAATTTTTCTCATCACCATCCCGCGTTCTGTTTTCACTTTTAAAAAATACATTCCGGCAGAAAGATTCGATACATCAATCAAAGCAACGCTATTTTCTATGTGGAGAGGAGTAGGGGGTGAGGTCTTCTTTCCCATCACATCAAAAACTTCCACGCTCCCGACTTTGAACTTTGAACTTTGAACTTTGAACTCATTTACTGCCGGGTTAGGGAAGATGGTTATGAATTCACCCGCATCATACTCTTCTATCCCAGTGCATAAATCCACAACAATTGAAATAGTAATCGTGTCCGTGCAGCCCGTGGCGGTGTCTGTGTAGCGGTAGTTTACATCATGCGGTCCAACACCTGCCACAGCAGCATTAAAATTATTTCCCGCAACACCGGTACCAAAATAATTTCCTCCGGCAGGAGTAGCGAACAAAATATTAATCGTATGGTTGATGCACACTGTGTCCTCCTGTGCTGAAAGAGTCAAGGCAGGCAACGGAATAACAGTGACTAAGGTCGTTGCTGATGCTGTACAATTCAAACTATCAGAAGCCACGCAGGTATACGTTGTTGTCGAAGTCGGACAAACGGTTGGATTTTGCCCGATAACAGATGAAGGGTTCCACAAATAACTGAAAGGCGCACCATTTCCCCCGGCAGCATTTGCCGAAAGGGTGACGCACACATTGGCGCAAGTCGTCAGTCCTAAGGTTACATTCATAATTATAGCAGGCGGTTCTCCTACTGTTGCAGAAGAATTAATTGTGCATCCGTTCGAGTCCGTCACTGTCACAGGATAAGTTCCCGCGCAGGCATTGTTGCATGTAGCGGTAGTACAGCCATTGCCCCACAGGTAAGTATAAGGAGGAGTGCCATTCAGGATGGTGACAGACATAACACCATCACATCCGCCATTGCACTGAGCTGGAGTTGAAGACGTTGTAGCTGCTAAGGTTGATGGAACAGAGGTGTATCCCACAGGTGGGTTCACAGTTCCGCTTCCGCTGATTGACATGTAATCGAAACGTACTCTGCCTGCAGCACCGGGTGCGCCATCGCCCCAGTAAGGAGTGTTGGGAATCGTTGTTGTTCCGCCAATGCCGCCAACAGCGGAAATAGTTCCTCCGTTGTCAAGCAAGTTTGCAACCAGCCAGATAGAACCGCCCGAACCACCACCACCGCCACCGCAATTGCCGCCACCGTCAGTTCCGCCATTCCCACCGTTGCAGAGAATTGCTCCGCCTGCTCCGATGTTCAGCGTTCCGCAGGTGGCAATAAAAATAACTCCGCC
>DATDOJ010000403.1:0-2058 GCA_035293345.1 Bacteroidia bacterium | reverse complement strand
GGCAATCACAATCTTGTTTCTTTTTTCTGCAATCACTTTTTGTGTATCATGAAAATCCCTGATAATATGTATGTCATGGCAGACAGAACGGCATTCTTCTTCGGAAAGTTTATGCCAGGCTGGATATTTATGTAAAATAGTTGTTGCATCAGCGCCCATCGGGCTGTCCATGTAGACAGGAATATTGGGAATGCGGATTTCTTTTTTCAATTCATTGATAAGATGCATGAGCTCCTGAGCGCGTCCCACCGCGAAACTTGGAATGAGAAGGTTTCCTTTTTCATGAATCGTATCGTTAATGATTTCTGCCATCTCGTCCTTTGCAGGAATAGTTCCATGCAGCCTGTCGCCATACGTGCTTTCCATTATCAGGAAATCTGCTTCTTCCACAACAGTCGGAGGATTCATGATCCCGTTTTTGCTTCTGCCGATGTCTCCCGAAAAAACAATTTTCTTTCCGAAACAATTCATTTCTATGAAAGAGGAGCCGAGGATATGCCCGTTCTTGAGAAAACGGAATTCAATATTTTCTGAAACGGTTATCCACTGGTCATCGCTGTAAACATAAAATTGCCTGATAGCATTTTCTACATCTTTCAATGTATAAAGCGGAAGCGATGGGTTGTGCTTGGAAAAACCTTCCCGATTCTCAAGGGCTGCATCTTCTTCCTGAATTTTTGCGCTGTCTAAAAGAATAATTTCTACCAAATCTCTTGTAGGAGGTGTCATGAAAATCTTTCCTTTAAATCCCAGTCTTACCAGCAAAGGAATGTAGCCGCAATGGTCAAGATGTGCATGTGTTATGATGAGATAGTTTATTTGGGAAATATTTACGGGTAATGTTTCCCTGTTTTTCAAGCGGAGTGCTTTTATTCCTTGAAAAAGTCCACAGTCAATCAAAATGTTCATCCCGGGTGTTTTTAGTAAATGCTTTGAACCAGTTACGGTTCCTGCTGCTCCTAAAAATTGTATTGATATTTTTTTTCTTGACAGCATCTGAAAATAATTTAAATGTTAAACTGTTTTTTGCCACAGATTCTCAGATTAAAAAAATTAAAAATAATCTGTGAATCTGTGGCTATATTTTCACCGTTCTTTGCTTTGTCTAAACCATGTTTGTTTCATATTAACCAATTAAATAAAATTTTTTCATTGTTCTAATCACTACAAATGATAACAAACCAAAACTACTTGAAATCAGCCAGTCTTCTTTTGTCATTTCCTGAATAGATAAAATATTTCTGATTGGTTCCATTATGTAAGCTAAAATTGAAATAAACAAACAAGCAACAAGTGCAGCCCAAACAAATTTATTTTTAAATACTTCCGTTTCAAAAAATGCTGTTTTTCTATCGGTTGACATATTTAATACATGTAATAATTGTGAAAAAATAAGTGTATAGAATAATATATTGTTGCATAATTCGGTGTTCCATGTCTCCATTTTATGGACAGTAAAATGGCTAAAAATAACAGCCGCGATAGTACAAGCAGTAATTACTAATGAATATGCTATGATAGATCCCCATCCTTTTTTATCAATGATAGGTTCATTTATATTGCGTGGAGGTTGTTTCATCACATCCGGATTTCCTTTTGTAATACCCAATGCAAGGGCAGGTAAAACATCGGTAATAATATTAATGAATAAAATTTGCAATGGAAAAAGTTGAAAATGAAGATTGAGAACAGATACAATTGCAATCACGAACAATTCACTCATATTACAGGAAAGGAGAAAAATGACAAACATCCGTATGTTGTCAAAAATTATTCTTCCTTGTTTAATTGCAAGTATAATGGATGAAAATGAATCGTTTTTTAATACCATGTCAGCAACATCTTGAGCAACTTGTGTCCCTCTTTTTCCCATTGCAATACCAATATCGGCTTTTTTCAAAGCAGGTGCATCGTTCACCCCATCACCTGTCATACCAACAACATAATTCTTTTCTTGTAGCACACTTATTAAATCCAACTTTTGTTTTGGACTTACCCTTGCAAATATTGTTGCATCTGCCCACCGTTTTTTTTCTAATTGAGATAGATTTTCATAGT
>DATDOJ010000402.1:0-14591 GCA_035293345.1 Bacteroidia bacterium | reverse complement strand
AAAAAAATAGTCGGGGTGATTAATGCGGGGAATATTCCCGCTGTCGGGTTTCATGATTTTATGTGTGTGCTATTGTCAGGAAATATTTATCACGGGAAAAATTCTTCCGATGATGTGCACCTGCTTCCGTTTATTGCTGCGCTGCTGAAAAAGATTAAGCAGGGGTTTGAAGAAAAAATATTTTTTGTTGAACGCATCTCAAATCCTGATGCCGTGATTGCAACAGGCAGCAACAACTCGGCAAGATATTTTGAATATTACTTTGGAAAATATCCTCACATCATCCGCAAAAACCGAAACGGTGTGGCTGTGCTTGACGGAAATGAAACCGCTGAAGAACTCTCCACTCTTGCGGACGATGTATTTCAATATTTCGGACTCGGATGCAGAAGTGTTTCCAAAATTTTTGTTCCCAAAAATTTTGATGTGCGGAAATTATTTCCTGTTTTTGAAAAGTATAATTCTGTGAGCCAGCATAACCGTTACATGAATAACTACAACTACCAACGCGTGATGCTGCTGATGAACAACGCACCGTTTCTTGAAAACGGTTTTGTAATCCTGCGCGAAGCCACTTCGCTCCACTCCCCTATTTCTGTTTTGCATTATGAGCGTTACAAAAACATAATCGAAGTGTTTGAAAAACTTTCCGCGCAAAGCGAAGAGGTGCAATGCATCGCTTGTAGAAAAGAATTGCTTCAACAATTTAAGCCGGAAAAATTATCTGTCGTTCCTTTAGGACAAACACAAAACCCGAAGCTGTGGAATTATGCTGACGGGGTGGATACGATGGAGTTTTTAGCAAGAATGCAGAATGATGAATAGGGTTTCATTCCATTTTATGACTGAAATTAAATAAAATTCGTATGTGAACAACTATAAAATGGTGAATTCAGTTAGCAAAAAGGTGAATACGATTAGATAAATGATGACAGCTGTTAGCAAAATGATGATAGCTGTTAGCAAAATGATGACAGCTGTTAGATAAAAGGTGACAGCTGTTAGGAAAATGATGACAGCTGTTAGATAAATGATGACAGCTGTTAGGAAAATGATGACAGCTGTTAGGAAAATGATGACAGCGGTTAGCAAAATGATGACAGCTGTTAGGAAAATGATTACAGCTGTTAGATAAATGATGAATACAATTAGCCATAAATAGCATTTAGGCACAAAAAAAGGACATTATCTCACTTTTGGTATTGTTTTAAGGTGGTCTGAACTCCCGAAATAAGCGGGACAGGCGGGATTAAATGGATTAGTGGATTACCCGGATTTAAAATTAAGGTGAAGCAGCGCTGATGTGCAATGGAAATAAACCCTATCCTGTCAATCCTGTAATCCGCTGAATCGTGGTTCAGACAACCTCTGCCGTGTGCTGAGGGTGGAGTGAAATTGTTTTGGTAGGTTTGTTTCGCGGAACCCTTGCGGGGGGATCTTCAATAAAAGTTACTACTGATGAAAAGTAAACTGCTTATTTTATTGTGTATAATATTTACACAAACTTTCGGACAAACTCCACCGGCATCTTATGAGTTTATTACAAAACAGAAACTTTATAATTTTTCAGATACTATTTTATTGCAGCTTTCAAAGGATACGAGATTTCAGCATGCTGCAGTGATGCTTTCTTTCATCAACAATTATAAGAAAGCCCTGCAGGTTTGGGATTGGGAACATCATTATAAAACAGAACTTAATCATGATGACAGCTTATATTTTCAGCAATTCAAACCAAGAAATGCAAAGGACTTTATTGTTGAACGAGCCGGGAAAGAACAAATAATTATTTTGAATGAGGCGCATCATCAGCCCTGTCACAGAGTGTTTACAGAGTCCTTGCTGGCTGATTTGTATAAAGCGGGCTACCGGTATTTCGGTGCAGAAACATTAGGATACAATGACACCGTATTGAACCAAATGAAACATCCTGTGCTGTGGTCGGGCTATTATACAAGGCAGCCGCAATATGGAAACCTCGTTCGCACTGCCTTGCAGAAAGGGTTTTATGTTTTCTCTTATGAGCAGCAGAATGCGACTGGTGGCCCGGAGAGGGAGATAGAGCAGGCGAAAAATATTAAAGCAATATTAGATAAGAATCCAAAAGCAAAAATTATTATTCATTGCGGCTATGCTCACCTTTCAGAAGGTGAAATGCCAAGATGGGGAAAGGCAATGGCAGGGAGATTAAAAGAATTCACAGGCATTGACCCTTTTACTATTAACCAGACAGAGTGGACGGAAAGAAGTTCTCCCGAATACGAGAATCCTCTATTCAGAATAATTAATCTCGATTACTATGCTGTCTTTATTGACTCATCAGGTAATCTCTTTAACGGTGCGCCCCACGATAATGATAATGATTATGATTATGATGTGAGAGTTTATCATCCGCGAACAAAATGGATTGACGGGCGTCCTCACTGGGTATTTGAAAACGGAAGGCAATCTTTCTTTGTCAATAATCAAATAACTATTTCCTATCCTTGCCTGGTGTTTGCTTATCACGCTGAAGAAAATTATCCATCGGCAGTTGCTGCTGATATTATTGAACTGAAAAATAAAGATGATAAAGTTGCATTATCTTTACGCAAGGGAGAATACAATATTGTTATAAAAGATGCGAAGGGAAAGGAACAAATTATCAAAGTGAAAACTAAACCCTGAAGAGTTGCGAACTATTAAATGAAACCATTTTATTTTTCTACTCTTTGCTTCCTGATTTTCATAAACAACACGAAGGCACAGGTCTATGGATGTACGGATGCGCTGGCAACAAATTACAATTCATCGGCAACGGTAAATGACAACTAACCCCTAGTGTTGCGAAGAAAAAACCAAAGCCGCCTTTTACAACGGCTCTGAAGTGAAAAGATTAATTCAAAAGAATATTTTTCTGCATCATCCGTCCAACTTTAAAATATTTTTCAAATTCCGGTTTACATTTTCTAAAATTGTACTATCGAGTTTTCCCAGTTGTCCAAGGATAAGTTCTTTGTCAAGTGTAGCAAGTTTGGAAAGACGGATAATGGATTCTTTTTTCAGACCTGTTTCAAGGGATGGTTGCAAAATAACATCCGTTACTTCTCTCCAATGAAGCTGTGTGGTTATAAAGGCAACGGTAACATCGTTTTCATTTACAGAAAGGATTAATGCAGGACGAAGTTTGTTCCCGCTTAAATCAGTGAATGGAAACGGAACAAGAATAATATCGCCTTTGTTCATTTATACTTCGCTTTCAGGTCGCTGACGGTATAAAGTTCTTCTTCATTTTTGAGGAAAGCGAATGTCTTGGAGTCACTCACTAAGGTCTGAATTCCTTTTTGAAGAACTTCCTCATCATATTTTTTCAGGATATAATCGGCAAAGTCGGCAATTTCATTTGCCCTTTCCTGCGGCAATTTTGAAAGCGCTGCAAGCGTCCGCTGAATAAGAGTTTCTCTTGACATGTTTAATTATTTAAGACAAAGATACAGAAATCAAATCCCTAATGTTTCAGGACAGCAGGAAGTTAAAAAAACCAGAGCCGCCTTTTACAGCGGCTCTGAATGTTACACTGAGTGAAGTCGAAGTGCAAAAAATTATTTTACTGTAATCACCGTTGCATTTTCCGGTTGTATTTTCATTTCAACCTGTGCGGCAGGAATTTCTTTTTTCACCGGCTCGGTTTGAGAAGATGCCGGTGCTTCTTTATCCAGCGCGATGAGCGGAGCGATGATGAGCGCCACAATGGACATGAGCTTGATGAGTATATTGATGGACGGACCGGAAGTGTCTTTGAACGGGTCGCCAACGGTGTCGCCAACCACTGCTGCCTTGTGCGGTTCGCTGCCTTTGTAATATTTTACTCCATCAATTTCAACGCCTTCTTCAAAAGCTTTTTTCGCATTGTCCCAGGCACCTCCGGCATTTGCCTGGAAGATGGCGAGCAGCACTCCCGTTGCCGTTACACCGGCAAGCAAACCGCCAAGCGCTTCGGCATGCATAACAAACCCCACAATGACAGGAACGCTTACAGCCATTACGCCCGGAAGAATCATCTGGCGGATGGCTGCTTTGGTAGAAATCTCAACACACTTTCCATACTCGGCAGAGCCCTCCGCAGCATCAAAAACAGTTCTGTCTTCAGCGCTCCACTCTGTCATTTCTTTTCCCTGGTTCTTTTTCATCACGCCAAGCGCAGCGGCAAGTTTCGGAATGGTGGCGAACTGCCTGCGCACTTCCTGAATCATATCCATGGCTGCTTTTCCTACAGCGCGCATCGCCATAGCTGAGAAAACAAACGGCAGCATGGCACCGATAAACATTCCGGCAATGACATTTGCTTTTGATAAGTCAATGGTTTTGATATGCGCAGCCATCATGAACGCGCCAAAGAGCGCAAGAGCAGTGAGTGCTGCCGATGCAATGGCAAAACCTTTTCCGATGGCAGCGGTTGTGTTTCCTACTGAGTCAAGCTTGTCTGTAATCTTCCTCACCTCTTTCGGTAAGCCCGCCATTTCCGCAATACCTCCGGAGTTATCGGAGATAGGTCCGTATGCATCAACTGCAAGTTGAATACCCGTTGTAGCAAGCATACCTACTGCAGCGATTGCAATTCCATAAAGACCTGCTAAGTCAAATGACCAGATGATGGAGCCGGCAATCAAAAGCATCGGCAATGCAGTTGACATCATTCCAAGTCCAAGTCCTGCAATAATATTTGTGGCTGTTCCGGTTACGGATTGCTTTACAAGATTCATCACAGGTCTGCGTCCACCGCCTGTATAATATTCCGTGATTAAACCAATTAATACACCGGCAACAAGACCGATGATGGTTGAAAGAAATACTCCGAAAGATGTTATTGTTCTAATCTTATCATAGAGCACATCGTTATATTCCCATGATAGAGGAAGCATTCTGTCAATAATAAAATACGAAGCGATAATCATGAGCACTGCCGCACCGATGGTTCCGGTGTTGAGCGCCACCTGGGGATTGCCGCCATCTTTTCCGCGCACCATGAATGTTCCGATGATGGAGAAAAATATTCCCGCGCCCGCAAGCACAAGCGGAAGCAGCACTGCTGCCATTCCGTTGAACTCAGCGTCCTGCTGAACGGTGAGCAAACCAACACCCAGCACCATTGTTCCGATGATGGAACCGACATACGACTCAAACAAATCAGCGCCCATGCCGGCAACATCGCCTACGTTGTCACCAACATTGTCGGCAATCGTTGCGGGGTTCAGCGGATGGTCTTCCGGAATTCCGGCTTCCACTTTTCCAACAAGGTCAGCGCCCACGTCAGCGGCTTTGGTGTAGATGCCGCCTCCAACGCGAGCAAACAGCGCAATGGAGGATGCACCAAAAGAAAATCCTGTGAGAACGGTAATGGTTTTATTGAGATTATCAATGGTATCAATTCCGAAAATGTCTTTGTAAATAATAAATAGCGTTCCCAATCCGAAAACACCGAGACCGACAACCCCCATCCCCATTACTGAGCCCCCCGAGAAAGCAATGTTCAATGCCTTGGGTAAACTGGTGCGCGCAGCATTGGCAGTGCGCACGTTTGCTTTCGTTGCCACTTTCATTCCGATATATCCGGCAAGAATGGAACATAATGCACCCACAGCAAATGAAACGGCAACTAAAGGATGCGAGCCCGGCTGGCTTCCCGAGGATAGCGCCAGCAAAATGCAAACGCAAACAATAAACACAGCGAGCACTTTATATTCTGCCTTCAAAAATGCCATAGCGCCTTCTGAAATGTATCCGGCAATGGCTTTCATTTTATCGGTTCCTGCATCCTGTTTGGCTATCCATGAGGACTTCCAGAATGTGAATATTAATGCTAAAATTCCAAAACAGGGAATGAGGTAAATAAGTGTGTCCATTTTAAGGTTTAGGGGTTAAGGTTTGGGTTTAGAGTTTAAAATTCGGGTGCTTTGCAGGTTTGCTTTTTGCCTTTTGCTTATTGCAAATTGCAAATTGTTTTAAAAGGGTGCGCAAAAATAGAAATTATTTTCAGCGGGGAAAGTCCCGTTTGAAATTAGAATTATTGTTCAATAATAAGGCGTCAGCATTTTTGCTTCCGCCAGCCGAACCTTTCTTGGCGGCAAAGGTTCCTTTGCTGCCATCATCCGTCCATTTCTTAGCTCCGTTGGTTCGTTTCCTTTCGGCAAAGGTGCCTTTGGCGGCTCCTTACCTGCCTTTCTTGCCGGAAAAGGCGAGAATGGCGGCTCCATTCTTTCCTTTGGCGCCTCCATTGGTGCTTAAAACATCGAAATTATTTATTTTTAAACCTTAATCATAAAACCCAAACCAAAAATGGCAAAAAGTGACGATTTCAGTTTTGAAAAATAATAGCATCCGCCTGCCTGCGGTGGGTGATATCGAAAATGCTGGAACGGGTGTGCATAAAATTTCCTTCAGCATCAAAGACAGCGATTGCATTTACTTCAACAGGAAATGCTGTTCCGTTTTTTCTTTTCATGGTAATTCTCAAACCGCGAACCGCATCTTCATCGCCATCAAGCAGTTTAGGAAACTGTGTTTCAAAAATCAGCAAGCTGTCAATGGTCATCAGGTCACGTATGTTCTTCTTTCCCACAACTTCTTCACGGGAATATCTAAGCCAGTTCAGTTCGGTCTCATTCATTTCAATGACAATTCCGTCCCTATTAATTGAATGATATCCGCATGGAGCATTATTAAACAAGTCGAGAATTTCATGATTGCGGGAACGAAGCACGTTTTCAATTTCCTTGCGTTCCGTAATGTCTGTCGCCATACCGCAAACGGCATACGGTTTATTGTCTTTATCGTGCAGGGGAAACTTGACTGAAATATAATTTCTCATCTCTCCATTATTAGGAACATTTTCTTCAAATTCTGTAAGTTTGTTATTTCTGATTACTTCCATATCTGCGAGTCGGAGTGTATCTGCCACTTCTTTGGGAAATAAATCGTAATCGGTTTTTCCTTTTACTTCCTCCTGCGAGATGCCGAATAATTTTTCATACTGCTCGTTTATAAGCAGGTAACGTCCTTCCAGGTCTTTGATAAAAATAACTGCCGTAGTGTTATCAACAATTCTCTGCAGGAGTTCTTTGTTTTCAGTCAGTTGCTCTTCAGCTTTCCTGCGGACTTTGAAATAGTATCTGAGAATAAAAAATACGGTGAGAATGGATATGGAAATTTTGAGTACGAGCAGATCGAAAGAAGTGTTGAAATTAAAAATATGACTCTGATTTTCCACACGCTCATCAAGGAGCTTTGTATCCTCATCGGCAATAATTGAGTTGGTGAGCACACGGATTTTATTCATCGTGTTTTTCCCCTCGCTCTTCGATATATGAGCAATTGCTTTTTCAAGCCCTTCGTTTTTCCTTATGTCAATGGTCTGCCGAACCAACGCCACGCGTTCATTAATCAGTAACGTGAGATTCTGAAGCCGCGAGTTGAGTGTCGGGTTGCCAATCGTCAAAGATTTTATTTCATCAAGATGAATGAAAATGGAATTGATGCCGTTGTCAGCCGGCTCAAGATATTTTTCATCGCCAGTAATAATATACCCACGGGAACCTGCTTCAATGTCTGCTGCCAGTGCGAGTATCTGCTCGAAGTGATATTTGATTTCCTGCGAACGGTCAACCGCTTCGGCAGAGGCAATCACGCGCTTGCTGTTTCGGTGAGTGAGGAAAGTGATGGAAATTAAAATGGTGAAAATGGAAAGAAGCCCGATGAGAATTTTTCTCTCCGACTTTTTAAAGGACTTTATTTTGAACGAGAACATCAGAAATTCCTTAACACAAAAATAATGAACGCTTTCGCGATGCGCAAACTTATTTTCAGCCGCCCTTATTCGACCTCTTACTTTATTCCTATGAAATCAGGAATTTGTTCTGAGCCGACTACTCTCTCCTCTCCCGTATTCATGTCTTTCAGCTTCACTTTGCCCGATTTCATCTCTTCCTCGCCAATAAATGCCACGAAGGGAATCTTCCTGCTGTCGGCATACGACATCTGCTTTTTTATTTTGTCCCTGTCGGGATATAGTTCTGCTGCAATGCCTTTATTGCGAAGTTCAGTCACTTGTTTCAGGCAATGGATTTCTTCCTTCTCCCCGAAGTTCACGAAAAGAATTTTGGTTGATGATTGCTCTGTCTTCAGAGCATCGAACAATTTCAGTTCTTCCATCACATCATAAATCCTATCAACGCCAAAAGAAATTCCCACGCCACTCACATTGGGCAAGCCGAAAATGCCTGTGAGGTCATCATAACGCCCGCCACCGCAGATGCTACCGATGGAAACGTCTTTGGATTTGACTTCGATGATGGCGCCCGTGTAGTAATTCAATCCTCGGGCGAGGGAAATGTCAAATTCAAGATTTGAGATTTGAGATTTGAGATTTGAGACTGCTGAAAAAACATTTTCAATCTCTACAATACCTTTTGTTCCTTGATTTGTATGCTTAATATAATTGCTGATATATGATAATCTATCCTTTGCTCCTACTCTATATTTTGCATCGATTATAGTTTCCCTCATCAGGTCAAGAGATTTTTCTGAAAAACCATAAAGTCGTAATTCATGAATGACTGCTTCAGAGTGGACTTTATCCATCTTATCAATAGCTGCAGTAAAGTTTAGAAATTGATCTTGCACTCCAATAAACTCCGCAATTCCTTCTAATACTTTTCTACTATTGATTTTTATTTCCGTTGATATTTTCAGTCGTGAAAACACCTCATCAATAACCTGAATCAGTTCCACTTCATTCAGCAATGAATCACTTCCAATGATGTCTGCATCGCATTGGTAAAACTCCCGGTATCTTCCACGTTGCGGGCGGTCAGCCCGCCATACGGGCTGCATCTGAAAACGTTTGAAAGGAAAAGTGATTTCGTTCCGGTGCTGAACAACATAGCGGGCAAAAGGCACAGTGAGGTCGTAACGCAAACCCTTCTCTGTAATATCAGACCGTTTAAACTTTGAACTTTCAACTTTGAACTTTTCAAAATCTATTCCTGAGTTCAGAATCCTGAACAAAAGTTTATCTCCCTCCTCCCCATACTTCCCTTCCAGCACAGAAAGATTTTCCATTGCCGGTGTTTCAATCTGCTGAAAGCCGTGAAGCAGAAAAACATTTCTGATAGTTTCAAAAATGTAATTCCTCCGCTGCATTTCTGCAGGAGAAAAATCACGGGTGCCTTTGGGGATACCTGGTTTCAATTGCTGATTTTAAAAATAGAACGCGGATGACGCTGAAAATTCTGATTTACACTGATAAAAAAATCCGATGTTATCCGTTCTTTCCGTGTCATCCGCGTTCTATTGCTTTTTCAAAATTTTAGTCACCAACTCTGCTGCTTCTTTAAGTAGAATTGCCGAGTAAACTTTCAATCCTGATTTATCAATGAGCGCTTTTGCTTCCATGGCATTCGTTCCTTCAAGACGCACGATGACTGGTACGGGAAGTTCACCGATGTTATTGTAGGCATCCACGATTCCCTGCGCAACTCTGTCGCAGCGGACGATGCCGCCAAAGATGTTGACGAGAATTGCTTTTACATTTTTGTCTTTCAGAATAATGCGGAACGCTGCTTCAACACGCTGGGCATTTGCAGTGCCGCCAACGTCAAGAAAGTTTGCCGGCTCTCCGCCTGCTAATTTGATAATGTCCATTGTTGCCATGGCAAGACCTGCACCGTTCACCATACAGCCAACGTTGCCGTCTAACTTAACATAGTTCAGATTATGCTCACCAGCTTCCACTTCGGTTGCATCTTCTTCATTCAAATCGCGCATTGCTTTGTAATCGGGATGGCGGTCAAGCGCGTTGTCGTCAAGATTTACTTTTGCATCCACAGCAAGAATTTTATCGTCTGATGTTTTAAGCACGGGATTGATTTCAAACAGCGATGAATCGGTTTCAACATAAGCGCGGTAAAGTGACGTGACAAACTTGGTCATCTCTTTAAAAGCTATTCCGCTTAAGCCAAGATTGAATGCAATCTTCCTCGCCTGGTACGCCTGCAAACCGACAGCAGGATTTATTTCTTCTTTGAAAATCAAATGCGGTGTTGTTGCAGCCACATGCTCAATGTCCATTCCGCCCTCGGTGGAATACATAATAATGTTGCGTCCTGTCTGGCGGTTGAGCAAAACGCTCATGTAAAATTCTTTCGTTGGATTTGCGCCCGGGTAATAAACATCCTGTGCAACCAAAACCTTGTGAACCTTTTTTCCGTGCGATCCTGTTTGCGGTGTCACCAACTGCATGCCGATGATGTTCGTGGATTTTTCTTTTACCTCATCGAGTGATTTGGCAAGTTTTACCCCACCGCCTTTTCCTCTTCCACCCGCATGAATCTGAGCTTTGACAACCCACCATTGTGTTCCTGTTTTTTGCTGAAGGTTTTTTGCAGCGTCAACTGCCTGCTCCGGGGTTTCGGCAACAATGCCTTCCTGCACCGACACGCCAAAACTTTTCAGGATTTCTTTTCCCTGGTATTCGTGAATATTCATACGCTATATTATTATGGGGCTAAAATAGAAAGAAACTATTTAGCGTTTGTTGCCTACCTTTGTGAAAGGATTTACTATATGAAAAAGGTTTTGATACAGATAATTGTTTTGGTGCTGATGCTCCTTCCTGTTTTTGCTATGGCGCAGGAAAGTACGAAGGCTACTAAAGCACAAAAGAAAGCTGAATCGAAAAAGAAAGAGCAGGTGATGAACGAAAGGAAGGCGGAGATTGAAGGGCGGAAACAGCACTCAGCAATTCAGACAAAAGAAGTTCGCAAGCGAATGAAGAAAAGCAAGAAGGAAGCCAACCGCTGGAACAAGGGAAAGAGAAAATTTTTTATTGCGCGGTGGTTTGAAAAGAAGAAATGAAAAATGTTATACGTTATTTGTAGGGACACAAAATTTTGTGTCCCTACTTCAAATATCAAACCTGAAACATTAATGCGCGCATACCTCTTCCCCGGACAGGGCTCCCAATTCCCAGGCATGGGAAAGGACTTGTACGAATCATCAGCACAGGCGAAAGAACTTTTTGAAAAAGCAAACACCCTGCTTGGTTTCCGAATCACAGATGTGATGTTCAGCGGAACGGAAGATGATTTGAAACAAACACGTGTTACACAGCCGGCAATTTTTCTTCACTCAGTTATTCTTGCAACCATTCGTGCATCAGATTTTCATCCGGACATGACAGCCGGACATTCGCTCGGAGAATTTTCTGCGCTGGTTGCCACAAAAGCGCTGACATTTAAAGATGGTCTGATGCTCGTTAAGAAAAGAGCCGATGCCATGCAGCATGCCTGTGAAATAAATCCCTCAACGATGGCTGCTGTGCTGATGCTTGATGATGTTGTTGTTGAAAGTATCTGCGCTGAAGTTTCCGCGCAGGGCGAAGTTGTGGTCGCTGCAAATTACAACTGCCCCGGTCAGCTTGTGATTTCAGGAAGCATAAACGGAATCAATATTGCCTGCGAAAAGATGAAAGCAGCGGGAGCGAAACGCGCGCTTGTGCTGAATGTTGGCGGTGCTTTTCATTCTCCGCTGATGGAGCCCGCACGCGTTGAGTTGGAAGCAGCTATTAATTCAACAATATTTCAGAAACCCGTTTGCCCGGTTTATCAAAATGTAACAGCGAAAGGTGTAACAGATACGGAAGAAATAAAACGAAACCTGATTGCACAACTCACCGCCCCCGTGCGCTGGACACAAACCATTCAGAACATGATTGCTGACGGAGCGACAACATTTATTGAAGTGGGTCCGGGAAAGGTGTTGCAGGGGTTGGTGAAGAAAGTGAACAAGGATATGGAGGCGGGAAGTTTTTGAAAAGAAATGGAACGCGGATGACGCGGAAAAATCTGATTTGCACTGATAATAAAATCCGCCTTTATCCGCCCTTTCCGCGTCATCAGCGTTCTATTATTTAACTCTAAACACTAAACCCTGAACATTTTCTTTTCACCCTGAAGAAATTATCTTTACCACAAATAAATTCCAATGCAATCTCATCTCTTATTCCTCAATCTCGGTGGCGGTGAAATCTTTGTCATCATACTTGTGGTGCTTTTGTTTTTCGGCTCTAAGGGAGTTCCGCAGGTGGCTCGAGGGCTGGGCAAAGGCATGCGCGAATTCCGGGATGCCATGAACGGGATTGAACGGGAGATTCAGCAGGAGGCGAACCAGGTGAAGGATGAAGTGAAGAAAATTGAAGAGGAAACAAAACCTGATTTGAAAATTTGAAAATTTGAAAATGAGATAATTAATCTCAATGAATATTCGGCATGGTTAAGCCGGACTTTTTTAATGAATAATTTAATTTCTACTGACAATTTGTTTATCCCCGAATCAAAACTTCCGCGTGTCATTATCATCGGTGGCGGGTTTGCCGGAATAGAATTTACCAAAAAACTTTCACACGAAAAGTTCCAGCTCGTGATGCTCGACAAGCATAACTACCACACATTCCAGCCGCTGCTTTACCAGGTTGCCACCAGCGGGCTCGAAGCCGATTCCATTTCCATGCCGCTGCGCAAGATTTTTGCTCACAGGAAAAATTCCTACTTCCGTTTGTGCGAAGTGCTGTCCGTTGATGCGGAGAAAAAAATTCTTCAGACAAACATCGGTCAGTTGAAATACGACTATCTCGTCATCGCCACGGGCTCGTCAACAAATTATTTCGGCATGGAGAATATCATGAAGTACGCCATGCCGATGAAGACCGTTCCCGAAGCGCTCGACCTGCGCAGTTTGATTCTTCAAAACATGGAACAGGCAGTGATGACGGAGGATGAAAAAATAAAGCAGAGTTTTCTTGACTTCGTCATCGTAGGCGGAGGACCAACCGGGGTTGAGCTTGCAGGCGCTCTGTCGGAATTAAAAAACAATGTCCTCCCCAATGATTATGCAGAAATTGATTTCCGCTTCATGCAGATTCATCTTGTTGAAATGGGAACACGGATTCTTTCAGGCATGTCAGAAAGAGCATCGGAGAAAGCGCAGGAGTTTCTTGAAAAGTTCGGAGTGAAAATATGGCTCGGTGTCAGCGTCACGGATTATGATAACTATGAAGTGAAACTCAGCAACGGAGGAATTCTTTTTTCAAAGGCGCTCATCTGGACAGGCGGTGTCACGGGAATGACCATTGACGGGCTTCCGCCATCGTCAATTGTAAAAGGAAACCGGATTCAGGTTGACGCTTTCAATAAAGTGGAGGGCGCTTCAACTATTTTTGCCGTGGGCGATGTGGCTGCCATGCTCTCCAAAGAAAATCCTCAGCCCTACCCCATGCTTGCGCAGGTGGCTATCCAGCAGGGAAGACATCTTGCAAAAAACCTCAACGCCTCACTCAAAGGAAAAGCAATGACTCCTTTCCGCTATCTCGATTACGGAACGCTGGCGACCATTGGAAGGAACAGAGCAGTCGCTGATTTTCCCGTCATCCGCCTGCAGGGGCGCATTGCCTGGTTTGCATGGACGTTTATTCACCTGATGCAGTTGGTTGGCTTCCGAAACCGCCTTGTTGTTTTTGTGAACTGGATGTGGAGCTACATAAATTACGACAGCGCCATCCGCCTCATCATCCGTCCGTTTGTGCGGAGAAAGAAAAGTTAATATGGCTGCCATGTAATAAACATTCATACATTTACCGTTCGAAACAAAACACCTTGACAAGAAAATTACTCTTTGCATTTCTTTTTTCTTTTATCCAACGAAGCTTTAGCGTAGTTGGACTTTGCATTTTGCTGCCAGCCGTTTCCTCCGCACAGGTTATTGCGGCAGGAGGAAATCATTCTCTCTCTGTCTGCTCAGATAACACAGCGCGGAGTTGGGGATTCAATCAACATGGGCAGCTTGGCGATGGCACCACTATCAACAGAAGTATTCCCGTGCAGGTGAACTTCATCACAGGCATTACTGGAACGGGAGGAAGTATAGATCATTCTCTATTTCTTAAGAATGACGGTACGGTATGGGCTTGTGGATGGAATCAATATGGGCAACTTGGCGATGGCACTAACATCGAAAGATACACTCCTGTGCAAGTGAACCTACTCACAGGCATTACCTCAGTGGTATGCGGGGCGAGCCATTCTCTTTTTCTGAAGAATGACGGAACGGTTTGGGCTTGCGGAAGCAATCAATATGGGCAACTTGGCGATGGCACCACCACCGACAGGTACATTCCTGTGAATGTGACTGGACTCACGGGCATTACCGCAGTGTCGTGCGGATATAATCATTCCCTTTTTGTGAAGAATGACGGCACGGTATGGGTTTGCGGATATAATGGCAGTGGGCAACTTGGCGATGGCACAACCACTGACAGATGGACTCCCGTGCAGGTGAATTCGCTCACGGGCATTAGTGCGATAGCAGGTGGAGCAGACCATTCCCTTTTTCTGAAGAATGACGGCACTGTTTGGGCTTGCGGATTAAATGGTTTTGGAGAACTTGGTGATGGCACCACTACTGAAAGAGACACTCCTGTGCTGGTTAGCGGCCTTACGGGCATTACTGCAGTAGCATGCGGAGGTAGGCATTCACTTTTTCAAAAGAATGACAACACGGTT